>JAOADS010000087.1 GCA_026417195.1 Ignavibacteria bacterium
AGAGACAGGTCTTGCATAAACCCAAGAGACCGGATTTTGAGGAAGCATAGGCTACTGTACCGGGGACACCCGTCTGAGAGACTACAGATGACATATAGATTATTCTTCCCCAGTTCTGTTCTCTCATAATAGGAAGTACGTGTTTGGTACATAGGAAAGGTCCAGTAAGGTTTACCGCTAAAACCCTGTTCCAGTCATCTAGACTGGTTTTCCAGCTTACTGAATTAATTGATAATCCGGCGTTGTTGATAAGTATGTCAATGCTTCCCAGATCTTCTCTTACTTCACGGATTAGGTTGATTACTTCGTTTTCATCGGTTATGTCTGCCTGATATGTTTTAGCTTTAAAGTCCCGGTTTAAGTCATCAGAGTTTTTATAGAAATGAGCGGCAATGTTATAATCATTGTTAAGGGCTTTCAAGATATTAATACCTAAACCTCCTGAGGCACCAATGAGTAATATGTTCTTTTTAGTCATTCGTTCCGTTTAAAAGATTATATGTTCGGTTCCTTACAAGTAACAGATCTGCTTTCATTTTAAGGTCTTTCTCATTACGGATGCTGTCAATTTCCCACCCCATTTTAAGGAACAGTATGATTGATCTGTTGTTGTTCTTGGGCCAGTAACCTTCCTGTTCCATGAATCCATGGTCAATGCCTGTCTGACAAAGTTTTATCATATGAAATTTGGCAAGATTATGATTTCTCATATCAGATCTTACATATGTGCAATGGTTATGTATCACATCTCCATAAACAGATGAGAAATTTACGAAGCAAATTTCATCATTTCTGTCTGTTATACAGTAACTGAATTTCCATTTATCAACCATTGGGTTAAGGAAATAATTTTCATCTTCTTCTTTCCAGCCGTAAAGATCCGAGTACTCAAGCCTTATTGAGTTTACAAAATTGTAAAAATCCTGAAAACGTTTTTTTATTAATGATTCCGTAATAGGTATGATTTTAAGCTGATGATCTGAAAGTTTGTCTCTGACGAATTCGTGAAAATTAATCTCCGAAAGATCTTGCATATGACAGTTTAACTGCCAAAATTTCTTTTCAGAACTGCAGTGATTATATAAACAGATAGCAGGATGAGGATAATATATATACCTAAGGTGATAAAGGAATTAAAATTCATTGTATATTTCTTTTGATAACCTCTCCAGCCACATTCCCTGCATTTATATGGGCTGATTATATTGGTAGCTTTAAGAATCGTCTCAAAAAGATTTCTTGAACGGCTTCTCCTTATAGTCCCTATCTTACCGCATGAGGGACATGCAGTTGTTTCAGGAAAAGTTTTCAGAAATATCTTTAACTGCAACTTTTTTAAGTTTTAGTATCCTTGTTCTCTGTTTTTTGCTCAGCAGTTAAGCCACTACCGTTGCCGTTAGTCGGAACTCCCTGAGGCAATCCCTGTGTTTTGCCTTTCTCGCTTCCGTAGTAGTAATAATAATACTTGTAATAGCTGCCATATGTAGCCTGATAGTCAAAGTTGTTAAGAACAACTCCTATGAATGTATCATTGATTTTGTTAAGCGTGTCTATTGTATTTACCAGGAGATCCAAACGGGTTTTGTTAGCAAGACTTACTACCACCGTCCCGTCAACATAAGATGAAAGCAGCTCTGCATCTGTTACTGTTGCAAGAGGAGGTGAGTCAATAATTATATAGTCGTATTTAGGTTTCATCTGATTCAGAAAGCTTTGCATGTGTTTCGATGCTATTAATTCTGCAGGATTTGTTGGAATTGTCCCACAGGTAATCAGATCCAAATTTGGGAACTGGGTTTTACGTATAGCCTGCTCTATGGTTATAGTTCCGAACAGATAATCACAAAGTCCGGGATATCTCTTCTGATTAAATATATTGTGAAGTCTGGGTTTTCTGAAGTCACAATCCAGCAGGAGTACTTTGGATGATAATGCAAAACTTGCTGCAAGATTTGATGAGATTATGGTTTTACCTTCTCTGGGTATTGAGCTTGTAACAAGTATTGTCTTAATTGGTTCAGGTTCAAGTTTAGAAAACTGAAGTCTGGTTCTAAGCGTTCTGAAAGACTCAGCGGGGGCTGAATCTGAATTGTAAGCTACTATCAGTTCCTGTTCTGAATGTACATGACGGCCAGACTTTGATTCTCTCATGAATGTTGGTACCCAGCCAATGAGGGAAATTCCTATACTTTCCAGATCTTCAGGTGATTTTACGCTTACGTCAAGAATGTTTCTTAAAAGTGCAAAACCATAGCCTAACCCTAAGCCAACTAAAACACCAATTGTTATAATAAGAAATCTGTTAGGTTTTGAAGGTGAACGGGGAACTTTGCCAAAGTCTATTATTTTAACATTATTTGGCTGGGATTCTTCATTTATTAAAGCTTCCTGATATTTTTCAAGAAGCATAAGATAAACTTTTTCGTTTGCACTTCTTTCTCTTTCAAGATTTGCATATTCGATTATCTGGGCAGGGAGTTTATTAAATTTTTCCTGATATTTTCCAAGGTAACCCTTCAGAAGATTCTCTTTTATCCTGTTCTGGTTATTAAGTACTTTGGTTTCAAAGTATTTGAAGGAAAGATTTCTTAATTCGTCTGGAGTATTGGATGAAGCTCCTTCTTTTAATATGTTGAGTTTTTCTTCAAGGTTCTTTTTCAGACCGGAAATTTTGTTTTCAATTTCCTTCAGTGATCTGGAATCTTTAATCAGTTCTTCATTTCCGGTCTTAGCGAGATCTCTCTGAATTTCCAGCCGGGCAATTTCAGTCTGAAGTTCGTAGATGTAGGGATCAGCAATTTTACTCTCAAAATAATCAGTTGCTTTAGGATCGTACCTGTCGAGTTCTGACTTTATATCGCTGAGGGCTTTGTTGCTTGACTGCATATCAATCATAGCTCTTGTATAATCACTTTCTATATTTGCAAGGCTTGTAATTATAGAGTTAGCCTGTGCATTTAGTTCAACCACATTTTCTGTTCTTAAAAAGTTAGTCAGCCTGTCTTCGGTAGCTAATAGTGCATTATATTTCTCCTGTACCTGTTTTTCAAGAAATTCACGGTTTAATGTTAAATGACCTCTGTTAAATTTAAGAGAATAATCTGCATAGGCTTCGGCATAACAGTTTGCAATTAAAGCAGCTTCCTGAGGCGAAGGACTTTCAACTTCAATGGATACTATGTCCAGACCTCTTTTCTGGGAAATTTTAGTGATACCCTGTAGTGAAGAAGCAAGCTGATTTACATTTTTAGGTTCGGTGCAATTTTCACTATTAGCGCATGTAACAGAAAATTTCATCTTTCCTTTCAAGACCTCAAATGAATCCAGAAGGGAGCGGGCAGTTTTCTCTCTTATTGAAAATGACTTTAATATTTCAACTTCATTATTGATGTATCTTTCAGGCAGTTCTCCTTCAATATCTGAAAATATTTTTCCTTCCAGAACATTTTCTTTAGGTTTTGTGAGTCTCATTGAAGCAGAGGAAGTATATATATCTACCTGAGAGTATGCATAGAAGTAAGATACAACCAGACCGACGGCTAAAGAAATAAGTATAGGGACCTTGTTCCTTAATATAAGGTTGAAATAAAACCTTATACTGTGAGAAGATTTTATATTAGAATCAATTGTGTTGATTCCCTTGATGTTTGACTGATTTTCCATTTTACTGTCGGTTTGTTATGGTAATTATTAATGTTGCTACTGAAATTATAGCAGACAATATCGGAATATAAAATGAAACATCTTCCCTGAATGTGTATCTTTTTTCCTCCATAATCAGAATTACATCACCTGCCTGTAATACCGGATTAAGTCTGGTTTTTGAAGATATTTTTTCATCCCACAGCAAATCTTCATAATCAAGTTTTATAATTTCAGTTTTATCAGATCCTTTATTTCTAAGTATTCTTATTTCTTTGAGATTAGAACTTTCTGTAGGACCACCGGCATAACTCATCAAGTCAAGGAAAGTTGTATTCAAAGGGACGATGTATCTTCCCGGAAATCTCACAAAACCCCAGAGATTTATCTCCATATTAACACCTGTAGGATCACTTAAATCATATACTGCAGCAGTGCTGAGTTTCGGAGTTTTTCCGAGTATTAAACCATCTTCCTGGGCAAATACGTCATTAAATAAAAGAACTAATAGTAATATACAGAATTTCATCTTTAAAAACTGGAATTGAAAAACATTATTTTATAAACATAAATACAATAACTAAAATAGTTAAATTTCTTTGATTATACAAATCAATATTAAACAGCCATTGATTTTTTCAGCCGCAGTTAAATTTTATTAAATTTTCAAAAATTCATAATACAAAAACTTAATTTTATTTATATTTGCCTGAATGAAATACTCATTTATATTTCCCGGACAGGGTTCACAGTACGTAGGGATGGGGGAGGATTTATATACGGAGTTCACCGAAGCTCGCGATTTATTCAATATGGCTGATGAAATACTTGGGTTTGAGTTATCAAAGATATGTTTTGAAGGCCCTTCAGATAAGTTGAAACAAACCTATATTACCCAGCCGGCGATTTTCACACATTCAATTGTTGTGAGCCGGCTTCTGAATGAGAAGATAATTCCGGTTTCTGTATCAGGTCATTCGCTTGGTGAATATACTGCATTAACTTATGCCGGAGTTTTAAGTTTTGAAGACGGTCTTAAACTTGTAAAAAGAAGGGGTGAACTAATGCAGGAAGCAGGTGAGTTAAGTAAAGGTACGATGGCCGCAATTATTGGTCTGGAAGGAGCCGTTGTGGAAAAAATCTGTAATGAAGTTTCAGGTGTCGTATGTGTTGCTAATTTCAACTCTCCCGGACAGATAGTAATATCGGGTGATTTAGATTCAGTTGCCAGAGCTATGGAAATGGCTAAACTAACCGGTGCGAAAATGGTTAAACAACTGGAAGTTCATGGAGCTTTTCATTCGCCGCTTATGTCACATGCAGCTGATGGTCTGAAGTCAGCACTTGAAGGTGTATCCTTTAAATCACCAAGGGTTCCGGTTTTCAGGAACACAGATGCCAAGCCCATTATGCCGGACTGTTCGCCTGATGAGGTTAAGGACTCATTGGTAAAGCAGCTTACATCATCTGTGAGGTGGGAGGAATGTGTTTTGAATATGATAAATTACGGAACCGAAAAGTTTGTTGAACTGGGACCGGGGAAAGTTTTACAGGGACTTGTGAAACGAATAAATTCATCTGTGAATACTTTAGGTTTCGATAAAGCTAAAGAAATAAAACAATTTTTAAATCAAGAATGAACAACTATGTATAACTTTACAGGAAAAACAGTTATTGTTACAGGAGGTTCAAGAGGCATAGGTAAATCAATTGCAGAAAGGTTTGCAGCATCCGGTGCCAGTGTCTATATAACATATAAGAACGCTGTTGATGCTGAGTATTTTGACTCACGTGGCATAAAACACTCGAGATGCGACGTAGCAGATTTTGCAGAAGTTCAGACCTTTACTGAAAATGTTATTAAATCGGAAGGTAAAATAGATATTCTTGTAAATAATGCAGGTATGACAAAAGACGGTCTGCTTATAAGAATGAGTTCCGAAGACTGGGACGTTGTAATGAACACCAATGCAAAGGGAGTATTTAATTTTACAAAGGCTGTTTGCAGACATATGATGTCTCAAAGACACGGCAAAATAATTAATATCAGTTCAGTTGTAGGAATCGTCGGTAATGCCGGACAGGCAAACTATGTTTCGTCCAAGGCAGCTGTCATAGGTTTCACAAAAGCTGTTGCAAAAGAATTAGCGTCAAGGAATATTAATGTGAATTGTATAGCACCCGGTTACATAGATACTGATATGACAAGTAAGCTTAGTGATACCATAAAACAGTCTATACTTGAATCTGTTCCGATGAAAAGGATAGGCTCGGGAGAAGATGTTGCAAAAGCTGTGGCTTTTCTTGCATCAGATGATGCAGGTTACATTACTGGGCAGGTATTATGTGTTGACGGTGGTATGGTTATGTAACTTTTTTTAAATTTAATTGCAGGTGAAATTTCCTTTTGTTTACATTTTTTTCTGTAGTTAAATTATTAAGTTTTTTTATCAATGATTCAATATCTACTTCAGGCAGGTTTTCGTATTTCTTATTTAAATACTTCTCAAGTTTTAATTTAGCTTTCCTAAACTGAAGCATAGCTCCTGTAAGATTATTTTTTTCATTAAGATGGTATGAAGCTACTGATATATGAACCAATCCCTGATAAAAGTCTCTTGTCTTATCTCTTATACTCAACCATATGTCTTCAAAAATTTCATGGGCTTCGAGAAATTTACCTTTATTGAACGTTTCAATTCCACAAATGAACTTTGACCGGATATATTTATTCACTTTTTTGAGTATTTATTGACTGAGTATCAGTTATCTGTGGTTCTGCTGAAAGTTCAGTTCCTTTAACCGGTTCCTCTTTGGGTGTTTGAGTAGCTGTCTTCTTTTTCTTGTCTATCAAAGCGTCAAAGCTTATTATACCGGCACCGGAAAATAAAGTTAACAGATAACAAGTAAGTATTATCAGGTCTTTGGTAAAAGGGATCCCCGGAGACAGGAAAACTCCGGTAACTGCCAGTTTGCCTGCAGCTGTAATGGCAAGTATGAAACTGGTTACCGGCGTAAAAAATCCCATGATATACATTGCCCCGAATACAATAAGCAGAAAAGGAGTTGCAAATCCGAGAATGAAAGCTGTATTATCACTAAAGACCTGCATAGCCTTGATTTTATTAATGTATGCTTCTACATTACTAGCCTGCATAATCCCGAGAGCGAGAGTGTAGGTTCCGACTACCAGACGTATTAAAAGTAATCCGAATGATGAACTGCCGCGGGCTTTGAAAAGTAAGCTCATGTTAGTTAGATTAGATTTTAAAAAACTGGAGGCGACGATCGGATTCGAACCGATGAATCGAGGTTTTGCAGACCTCTCCCTTAAGCCACTTGGGTACGTCGCCCTTAACTTTTAAAGAACAAAAGCCTTAAATACTTTTTTAAGGCTTATAGTTAGAGCGGGAAACGAGACTCGAACTCGCGACATCAACCTTGGCAAGGTTGCGCTCTACCAACTGAGCTATTCCCGCTTTACACAATTATAACCTAATATGATTTTTTTTTCAAGGAAAGGATTTAGAATATTTAATAATAAAATTACTGATAACTTAACCAATAAAATAAATTCTTATGTGATTCCTGAAATAAATCAATCATAAAAAGAAAACCCGTTATTTTATAACGGGCTTGCTGTAATTAGCTATCTACAGGAGACAATTAAATTTTATTTACGTTTCGTGCCTGTAAACCCTTTTCTGTTTCCTCAACCTCATATTCGACATCCTGTCCGTCTTCAAGTGAGCGATAACCTTCACCATTGATGGACTTGTAATGCACGAATACGTCTTTGCCATCTTCACCGGTTATAAAACCAAATCCCTTATCAGCATTGAACCATTTCACTTTACCTTTCTGCATTCGGACTTGCCTCCTTTCTAAGTAATAAAATTTAAGCGCCAGATGCTACTAAAACTAACGCCCTTTGAAACTATCCTGCAAAGGCAGGACTTTGAAGCCTTAGTGAGCCCGGGAGGTTTCGAACCTCCGACCCTCTGCTTAAAAGGCAGATGCTCTACCACTGAGCTACGGGCCCCACCATATTTTTTTAAAGAATACAACCTATGAGTTAACTGCTTTTAATTTAGCTTTGGCAGTTTTAAGTTTAGTTATTATACCTGCTATGTCAAGCCCGGGTTCTTTTGAATTTAATATTTTTTCGGCTTCGAGTATTTCAGATTCTGCTTCATTAATATTGATTTCCTCAGCAGGATATATTTCCTCTGCCAGCATAATTATTTTATTGCTGTGAACTTCTACTGTGCCACCGGCAGTAGCAAATTTTCTGGGGTTACCTTCTTCAGGGATTAACTTCACAACTCCGGGGATTATTGTTGATATAAATGGTGCGTGACGGGGAAGAATCTGAAAACTACCTTCTGAACCCGGTGCAGTGAAACTTCTGACTTTACCCTTAAATATAACTTTGCCGGGAGTAACTATTTCAAGATCAATTAAACCTTCAGTCATAATTTAGGCTGCCTGCAATGTTTTTGCTTTCTCGTAAGCTTCTTCAATTGTACCAACCATATAAAAAGCATTTTCGGGCAGGTCATCACATTCACCGTTAACAATAGCCTTAAAACCTTTTATTGAATCTGCTAATTTAACATATTTGCCTTTGGTACCTGTGAACTGTTCTGCAACAAAGAATGGCTGAGAAAGAAACTTCTGGATTTTCCTTGCTCTCTGAACAGTGATTTTATCTTCGTCAGAAAGTTCATCCATACCAAGTATGTTAATTATATCCTGAAGGTCTTTGTATTTCTGAAGAATTTCTTTTACAGCCTGTGCAGTCTGATAATGTTCTTCTCCTATCACCAACGGATCAAGTATTCTTGATGTTGAAGCGAGCGGGTCAACAGCGGGATATATTCCCAGCTCTGAAATTTTTCTGTCCAGCACAGTTGTAGCATCAAGGTGAGAGAATACTGCCTGTCTCTTATACACATCTGACGCTGACGACGAGCGATCTAG
>JAOADS010000088.1 GCA_026417195.1 Ignavibacteria bacterium
TTAGTAGAACAATACATTTAACAGTATTAAGAGCTGAATTAATAGCTTCTATAGTTGATTGTCTGCCGGCTAATACTGGGTACATCATATAAGGGAATATCACAATGTCTCTCAAAGGTACAACAGGCAAAACCTTGGGAAGTTCTGACTTATCTGGTCTTGGTTCTTCAGAAATCTGTGAATCGTATTCAATTACATCTTTTTCCATATACAAAAATACTTTTCATTAAATGTATAATTCAATTCAGATAAAAATAACTATTAAAGTTACTGAAACTAATCTGTGAGACAAATCAAGGTGTAATTTTTTTTACCATCCGGGTAGAAGAGGAAAAACCCATCAGTTTTTTGGTCAAAGGATAATTTCTGTCACTTACTGGTTCAAAGCCCAGTCTTTCATATAATTTCCGTGCCTGAGGATTAGTATCAACCACATCCAGACGGATGGTTTCATATCCCTTTTCTCTCGCGAAATCAAACACCGCTTCCATTAGTAAAGTACCTATTCCCATGCCTCTGAAATTTTTATCAACACAAATGCCATCCATAAGAAGTTCACCCTGACGAAAAGCTCTTCTGAAAAGCAACATTACAACTACAGTCAAGATGCCCCTCAATAAACCCAGACTTTTGATAAATCTACATGTACAGATTCTGAACAGGGGCTTCTTTCCGTGCTGAATTCCCGCGAAACCAACCAGACATCCGTTTTGTAAGGCACAGATAACCTGTTCGCTGTTAAGCAGCTCCGGAAAAATTTCCATCGCTTCCTCTTTTGTCATTAAAGCAGAAAACTTCTGAGCGAAAGCCTCATAGTAAAGAGAAACTGCATCTTTACGATGCTCTTCAATTAAGCCGAAACAGACGTCTATCATTTCAGATTTTGTTTCCATGGAATAATCTAAAATTTAGGAAATGTTTAATGTGAATAATTTCATAAAGATTAATAACCTAATTTAAAAAATTTTTTCTTAATTAAATAACATCTTTCAGATTTCTGTAAATATTCATTGCCTTTATACTTAACTTAATTTTCAATAATTTTGTCTATGAATTTTCAGATAGTTCTGTTTGTTGTACTGTTTTTAGCATCCTTTACATTTTTTATCTATAATCTGTTGAGAATACGCTCCTATCTTGCCCTTGGCAGAGGTGAAAACAGATTTTCAAGACCAGGTGAAAGAATTTTAAAAGTCCTCAAAATAGGCATTGCACAGTCTAAAATCTTTCGTGATCCATATTCAGGGCTAATGCATGCCCTTATTTTCTGGGGTTTCCTGGTTTTAGGAAGTGCTGTAACAGAAGCCTTCATACAGGGTTTCTTCCCATCATTTTCTCTTGGAATATTAGGAAGTATTTCCAGAATAATCTTTGCCTCTCAGGATATATTCGGAATTCTGGTAATTCTGTCTGTCATATATGCTCTTGTAAGAAGACTGATTATCCGTCCGAAACGCCTGCTGGGTGACGGACATACTAACTCTGATGCTGTTTTCATATTATGTATGATTATGTCAGTTATGCTGACAATGTTTGGCGTTAATGCAACCAAAGCCCTGGTTCATCCAGAATATTCAGTTTATTATAAAGCACATTTTACGGCTTCACTCCTAACTCCTTTATTCCAAAATAGTCTGGATACTTATTATTCCATCTTCTGGTGGTCTCATGTTCTGATTATATTTGTTTTTATGAATTACTTACCTTATTCAAAACATTTCCATATTGTAACTTCACTTCCTAATGTCTATCTGTCAAAACTAGGACCCCAGACACTGGACACTGAAGAAATAAACTTTGATAATGAAAATGTTTTTCTCGGTGCAGGTGATATGGAACAGTTAACATGGAAGGAAATGTTTGACGGATATGCTTGCACGGAATGCGGAAGGTGTACATCAGTATGTCCGGCAAATATTACTGGCAAGCCACTTTCGCCAAGGAAAATAATAATGAACATAAGGCAAAGAGTAAATGAAAAAGCACCTTATCTTACAAGCGGGAAATCTTTACCTGAAGAAATAGAATCAAGAAAACTTGTTTCAGACAGTTACATAGCAGATGCTGAACTTTGGGCTTGCACAACATGTATGGCCTGTGTGCAGGAATGTCCTGTTAATATTGAACATGTAAATTCAATTGTTGATATGAGGCGTTACCTCGTTCAAAGCGAATCAAGATTCCCTGAGGAGTTAATGACTGTATTCGGAAACATGGAAAATAACGGAGCTCCCTGGGCATTCCCACAGTCAGACAGAATGAACTGGGCTGAAGGCATCAGTGTTCCGTTAGCATCAGACAAGACTGAATTTGATATTCTTTACTGGGTTGGTTGTGCAGGTGCCTTTGATAAACGCTATCAGAAAGTTTCCCGCTCAGTTGCTGAAATATTAAACAAATCCGGAATTAACTATGCCGTATTGGGTACTGAAGAGAAATGTAACGGAGATTCAGCCAGAAGACTCGGAAATGAGTTTTTAGCACAGACTCTTATAAAGGAAAACGTAAACACCCTCGCAAAATATAAATTCAAAAAAATACTGGTTAGTTGCCCTCACTGCCTTCAGACAATCGGAAATGAATACCAAGCCTTTGGAGCAGACTACGAAGTTATTCATCATTCGGAATTCATATCTGAACTTATCAGAGACGAAAAGATAAAAATCGATGAAAATAAAATACATGATCTGAAGATCACATATCATGATTCATGTTATCTGGGAAGATATAATAATATATACGATGAACCAAGGAACATAATAAAGAAAGTCAGCAGAAACAATATCGCAGAAATGAAACGCTCAAAAGACAAAGGCTTCTGCTGCGGGGCAGGAGGAGGACGTATGTGGATGGAGGAAAAGACAGGCAAAAAGGTAAATACAGAGAGAACAGAAGAAGCTTTGGAACTTAAACCAGATGTTATTTCAACAGCATGTCCTTTCTGTATGACTATGCTGACTGACGGCGTAAAGGAAAAAGGTAAGTCAGATGAAGTTAAAGTTAAAGATATAGCTGAAATTTTGCTTGAAACAGTAAAATAACCTGATATATAAAAATATTATTCAAATTAAAATATGTCATATTTTTTCACTTCAGAATCAGTAAGCGAAGGACATCCCGATAAAGTCTGTGACCAGATTTCTGACGCGGTGCTGGATTTTATAATAGCAAGGGATCCTGATGCTAAAGTTGCCTGCGAAACCTATGTTACTACCGGCCTTGTAGTGGTAGGCGGAGAAATCAAGACCACTTCAAAAGTAAAATCTGAGCTTGATGTAAACAGAATAGCCAGAGACGTTATTAAAAGAATCGGATATGATAAATCCGAATATATGTTTGATGCCTGTTCATGTGCGGTGATTAATGTTCTTCACGAACAATCTGATGACATAAACCGCGGAGTAGATAGAAAAAATAAAAAGAAACAGGGAGCAGGCGATCAGGGTATGATGTTTGGTTACGCAACAAATGAAACAGATAATTATATGCCTCTTGCTCTGGACCTCTCCCACAGATTACTAAGGGAGCTTGCATCCATCAGAAGGGAAAAGAAAATAATGAAATATCTCAGACCAGACTCAAAGGCACAGGTAACAATAGAATACGGAGATGACAATAAACCTAAAAGAATAGATACAATAGTCCTCTCAACCCAGCACGATGAGTTTGATACGGACTCTGCCATGCAAAAGCGTATCAGAAAGGATATAATTGAATATCTTATCCCAAGAGTAAAAAAACAGTTATCCCCCCGGCTTCAGAAATTATTTGATACAAAAATCAGATATCATATCAATCCAACAGGTAAATTTGTTATAGGCGGTCCGCATGGCGACACAGGACTTACAGGCAGAAAAATAATTGTTGATACTTATGGCGGAAAAGGTGCTCATGGCGGAGGTGCATTTTCAGGTAAAGATCCGTCAAAAGTCGACAGAAGTGCTGCTTATGCATCCAGACATCTTGCTAAAAATATAGTGGCATCAGGTCTTGCATCAGAATGTCTGATACAGGTTTCCTATGCCATCGGAGTTGCTGAACCGGTATCTATTTTTGTAAATACATACGGAACCGGAAAAATTACAGATTCTGAGATTGCTGAATTCATAAAAAAAGAAATAGATATGACACCTGCCGGAATAATAGAAAGATTAAAGTTGAAACGTCCGATATATTCAAAAACTGCAGCTTACGGACATTTCGGAAAAAATGATAAAGATTTCACCTGGGAAAAACTTGACCTTGTAAAAAGTTTCAGCAGGCTTTTTTAAATCTTCTTTATAAAAGAACTCTCCCGTAATGTCCCTGATTAAGGGTAACTTTATAACTGGTTTTACATATCCGTTCGGAACTATAAGATTTTTTTTCAGTAAACCTAAAATAATTCTGTATTCCGTTATACCGGTAATAATTAATCTTATAGTTTACTCATCTGCATTCATATTTAGTTACAATAAACTTCAGAGTTGGATAAAATCTATCACCGGAGTTGATGAAAACAGTGAAATCTTGATTAACTTATTACATTATCTCCTTTCATTTCTATCTATTATGATATTGCTTTTAATATGTTATTTTTTGTTCACAATCTTCGGAGGACTTATTACTGCACCTTTCAACGAAAAAATATCCCAATTAGTTGAAGAAAGTTTTATCAAAGGTGAAATTGAAAATAAACCCGGCTTCTTTGAAGACTTGATTCACAGTATTTCAGCAGAACTGAAGAAAATAATCTTTTATCTTATTTTATTGATACCGGTATTTTTTATCAACTTCATTCCGGTAGCAGGAAGTCTCATATCAGGTATATTAGGTTTACTACTTTCATGTTTTTACAATGCTCTTGATTTTCTGGACTATCCTATGACAAGAAAAAGACTTAGCTTCAGAAAGAAACTTCATGTCGTAAAAAAAGGCAGATATCTCACATATGGATTCGGCTTGATCTCCTTTCTTCTTATGTTTCTTCCTGTGATTAACGTTTTTACAAAACCCTTGCTTGTAGTTGCTGGCACAAGTCTTTACTACGAAAAAAATTATGAAAGATTCCTGCATGAAACTAAATAAAGCTAAAACTATGACCGAAGAACCTGAAATTAACACTGAACTAGCAAAATCGCTTGGTTTGCTTGAAGAGGAATATGAAAAAATCATAGAATACCTCGGTCGTATTCCTACTTATACTGAACTTGGAATGTATTCAGTAATGTGGAGCGAACATTGCTCATATAAAAACTCAATACTTGAAATAAAAAAACTTCCTAGAAGCGGAGGGAGACTTCTTGTAAACGCCGGTGAAGAAAATGCCGGGCTCGTTGACATAGGAGATAATCTTGCCGTAGCATTTAAAATCGAATCTCATAATCATCCCTCAGCCGTTGAACCTTATCAGGGAGCTGCCACAGGTGTAGGTGGAATTTTAAGAGACATCTTCACTATGGGAGCAAGACCTGTTGCAGCATTAAACTCGCTTCGTTTCGGAGAACTGAACAAAGGAGACGAAAGAACAAAGTATCTGTTTAGAAATGTTGTAAAAGGTATAGGTGATTACGGAAACAGTTTCGGAGTTCCAACAATAGCCGGTGAAATATATTTTGAAGAATGCTACAGAGATAATCCGCTTGTTAATGCTATGGCTGTAGGAATAGTTAAACAAACTGAGGTTGCAAGATCAGTTGCCAAAGGGAAAGGAAATCCGGTCTTCATTGTCGGCTCATCAACAGGAAGAGACGGAATACACGGTGCAACATTTGCATCTGAAGAAATATCAGAAGAATCAGAATCGAAACGTCCCAGTGTTCAGGTCGGTGACCCCTTTACTGAAAAGCTCCTGCTTGAAGCTACACTTGAACTGATTAAAAGCGGTGTTGTTATAGGTATGCAGGACATGGGTGCTGCCGGTATAACGTGTTCAACCTGTGAAATGAGTGCAAAAGGAAATTCAGGTATGGAAATAAATCTAGACCTTGTGCCTGTAAGGGAAAGCAACATGTCTGCATATGAAATTATGTTATCTGAGTCTCAGGAAAGAATGCTTGTAGTAATAGAAAAAGGCAAAGAGGAAATAGCAAAAAAGATTTTTGAAAAATGGGATCTTAATTGTGTTCAGATAGGACATATTACAGATGACGGGAGAGTAAAGGTTTATTACAAAGGTAAACTGGAAGCAGACGTTCCGGCTGAATCCCTTGTTCTGGGTGGTGGAGCTCCCGTTTATGTGAGAGATTTCAGAGAACCATCATACATAAAGACCCTGCGTGAATTTGATGAAAATTCTCTTCAGGAACCGGGTAATTACAATGAAGTTTTACTCCAGCTTCTCTCATCACCGGACATTGCAAATAAAAAATGGGTTTACGAGCAATATGATACTCAGGTGAGAACAAATACTGTTATTCTCCCCGGCGGAGATGCATCCGTAATAAGACTGAAAGGAACTAATAAAGCTCTCTCGGTTAAGACAGATTGCAATGCCTCATATGTTTACCTCAATCCATACAAAGGTGGAATGATAGCTGTTTGTGAAGCAGCAAGAAATGTGGCTTGTACAGGTGCAGTGCCCATAGCAATAACGAACTGTCTTAATTTCGGAAATCCCTATGATCCGGAGATATACTGGCAGTTTAGAGAAGCTTTGAGAGGCATAGGAGACGCATGCAGAATATTAGAAACTCCTGTTACAGGCGGAAACGTAAGTTTCTATAATGAATCTCCGGAGCGTGCCGTTTACCCCACTCCAGTAATTGGTATGCTGGGCTTAATAGAAAATCTCAGTCATATAACAACATCATACTTTAATAATGAAGGAGATAGTATAGCAGTTATCGGTAATTTATCAGATAAATTAACGCTCGGAGGAAGCAGATATCTTAAAGTAATTCACAACTTATTAGCCGGAGATGCACCTGATATTGATCCGTATATTGAAAAGAAATTGATTGACTGTCTGCTTAGACTAATCTCCTCAGGTAAAATTAACTCAGCTCACGATGTTTCAGATGGAGGACTGGCTATTGCACTTACTGAATCATGTATAATGAATCGCAGGAAGCAACTTGGATGTAAAGTAGAATTAAATATCAATACCAGGCCAGACCATCATTTATTCAGTGAAGCACAGAGTCGTATAATAATTTCATATAATCCGGCAGATGAAGAATCCATAAAGGAAACTGTAAGAACATACGGACTTGATTTTCTGCTTTTAGGAAAAACCGGCGGAAATAAAATAATTATAAATGAAACTATAGATTTAAATATTGAAATTGCTTCAGAAGCTTATTATAATGCAATTAGTCATATTATGAATAATAAAGTGTGAGCAAATAAATCAGATGAAAATATTTAGCCTGATTATTGCAATAACTTTCTTAATATCCGCATGCAAGAACGATGGCTTTATTGAAGTACCTAATAATGAACCTGAACCGTTTATCACTTTACTTGAACCACCCGATAACTCTTTATCCTATTCAGACACACCTGTATTGAAATGGAAAGCATTTCCATCAGCTCTTTCATACAGACTTCAGATATCATTTGACGCAAATTTCTCTGGTATCATAGTGAAAGATTCTGTAGTAACTGACACTGTTTATACACTTCCGCCTCAGAGTAACTTCGGATATTATTATTACTGGAGAGTAAGGGCAAACCTTCCGGGGAATTCAGTCTCAGCATGGTCTTCAATATGGAGGTTCAGGCTTATACTGCCTCCTCCTGAACCACCAATACTTATTGAACCTCCGAATAATGCCACCGGACAATCATTTCTTCCCGTTTTCAGATGGCTTAATTCACCTACTGCTCAAAGTTACAGAATTCAGGTCTCGAGAAATACTCTCTTCAGCCAGATAGTTCTTGACAGTTCAGGAATAAGCTCAACCCACATTAACTGCCCTGAACTTGTACTTACAACGGGTGCTCAGTATTTCTGGCGGGTTAATGCTTCTAATTCAAACGGTTTAAGCACAAGCCCGTGGTCAGTGATTTTCAGTTTCAGAACTGCAGAAGGGCTTCCACCTTTTACAATAAGTGGAAGAGTCAGATTCGTTGATACAAACTTTTCAAAAAGTGAATACAGATTGTTACTTTTCAATTCGTGGAACAAGCCGGGAAATAAAACAGCATTCAGAGATACAGTTATAGATCCGTCCAATCTTATAAACAATGAATTAGATTATTCTTTCCGGGGAATTCCTAGCGGAAATTACTTCATTGCAGTAGGGATCGGAAAATTTCTCCCGAATCAGAACACGATACTCGGAATTTACGGATGTGATACTGTAAGAGCGGCTTATTCTAATTGCCCTCTGAATCCTCCGCCAGCTTCAATTATAAACGGGAACGGACTCGTTAATGTTAATTTTTTGTCATGGGCTGATACAACAAAAAGGATCTTCCCGTAAGATTGCCTTTGATTACCTCATCTAACCTTAATTTTACATTTCACTTTTTAATATGTAAAAATAACTTTGCGTAAATAAAATCAATCACATAATGAAGAAAATCTTAACCGCACGATTATTTTTCTTACTGTTTCTTGTTTTTAATGTTACCCTTACCTATGCTCAGTTACAAAA
>JAOADS010000089.1 GCA_026417195.1 Ignavibacteria bacterium
GGAGATGTGTATGGGAGACAGGGGCTGGACAAAAGAAAGCAGGAAGGAAAGATTTTTGCAGGAATTAAAAATTGACCGAAATTATTTAGTTGGTAAATCACTGCTTGATGTAGGATGCGGTAACGGCGTATTAACTATAGGTATTGCTGAACTTGGTGCTGAGACCTATGGTATGGATGTTTCTCCCAGTGTTGAAAGAGCTTACAAATTTAATAGGAATTCCAAAGTACATTTCCTGCAGGCTGATCTGCAGAATCCTCCCTTCAGATTAAATTCACTGGATATTGTATATTCAAGTGGTGTAATACATCACACTTACGATACAGAACTTTCATTTTCTTGTATAGCACCTCTTGTAAAACAGGGAGGAAGATTATATGTTTGGCTATATAAACCGGAAAAAGACCTCAGACATAATTTTATGATAACTCTGAGAAAGTTTACTAATAAATTTCCCATATGGATGCAATACTTATTCTATCTGATATTTTTAGTTCCGCAGGGAATGCTGAAAGAAAGACTCCGTGGCAGGAAAATTAACTGGAGGGAGCAACTTATAAATTATTTCGATGCACTTTCTCCCGAGTTCAGACACGAACATACACCTGAGGAAGTGGAAATATGGTACAGGAAAAGAAATTTTAATAATATAACGGTAAGTATAACTGAATATCTTGGATTCGGTATATATGGAGATCTTTGTGATTAAAGTTCAGAATAGAACCCTGTTACCTTGAACCTGCTTTTCATCAAACACATTTCATTTACGGCCCGAACAGTTGAAAATGATCTGAACATTCTGAAGGAGAGATTCAATATAACCCTTCAAAATGTCAACACTACAAGGTCATTTGGATTTTTTATATCCTTCATTAAACAATTTATCTTTTTACTCTACAAAATTTATAGATTTAAAATAATATATATCTGGTTTGCAGATTATCATTCATTTCTGCCGGTCTTCTTTTCTAAGATTTTCAGAAAGATTTCGATTGTAAATCTTGGAGGATATGATGCAGATGAAATTCTTCCGGAGGAAGCGCTTACACTGAAACAGAAATTCAGAAAATTCTGTGTAAGTTATTCAGTGAAAAATTGTACAAAGTTACTTCCTGTTTCTGAACCAGTAAAAGAACACCTGCTTGAATTTGCACCACATCTCAAACCTGAAGTAATAAATTGCTGCGTTGATACAAGTAAGTTTAAACCGGAAGATATGATGTCCAAAGAAAATCTTGTAATCACTATAGGCGGAGGCGGAGACTTTATAAAAGAAGCTTTAAGAAAAAAGCTTGATTTCTTTATAGAGATAGGGAATCAGTTTAATGAGAGATATCCCGAATATGATGCGAAGTTTTATTTAATAGGGCATAATGAAGAAACTCAGACTTATAAGTATCTGAGAAATTTTATAAAACATCCAAATGTCCAGCTGAAAGCTTTTGCTGAAACTCCCGAGGAACTCATAAATTACATGCAAAAAGCTTCCGTTTACATGCAATTGTCTCATTATGAAGCTTTCGGAATTGCACAGATAGAAGCCATGTTATATGGTTGCATACCTGTATCCAATCCGGGCGGAGCAATACCATATGTAGTAGGAGATGCCGGATTTCTGATAAAAGATTATAGAATGGATGAATACATAAGAGTCATAAAGGAAATTCTTGACGGGAAACATGAAAACTTAAGACTGAAAGCAAGACAGAGGGTTATGCAAAACTTTTCACTTGAGTCAAGGAGAAAGAAACTACTTCAAACAATTGATTATTTGCTTAATAGCTGAAAAATAACAGAACGAGTGAATAATATATAATAGAAAATTATATTCATTATAATTATCTTTGAACCTGAACTTAATTTCCAAGAAGCCATGAAATTATTAATAATACTTTTGGGACTTACTTTTTCAGTTACATTCTATTCCCAGGATCTGAATATTCCTGATAATATATATGATAAGGCACCTGAGGAAATTCAGAAGCGAAACGCTTTCAAGCGTGAAAGGTGGTTCTATGAACAGAGAATGTATCCTTATAATTACTTACCCGAAGATGCATATTCAAAAGCTATAGAACAAAGAAATGAATTAAGAAGAAATCAGGGTTTCTATTTAAAGGAAACTGATAACCTGCCTCCCTGGGTGAACATAGGGCCTTCGCCCGGATACTATTTCAGTTATTCAGATATTTCCGGCAGGTGTGTAACTATAAAATATGATCCAGTTAATCCTAATGTAATTTATGTCGGGGCAGCCTTCGGAGGAGTATGGAAATCCACAAACGGCGGGTTTAACTGGTTCCCGCTTACGGATTTCGAGGTTTCGCTGTCGTCAGGTTCAATAGCTATAGATCCAACAAATACAAGTATAATTTACTACGGGACAGGTGAAGCTACCTACAGTGCTGTTTCATATTACGGAAGAGGCATACTCAAATCAACCAATGGCGGAACAACCTGGACTAATTACACTACTGGTTTACCTTCTCTGACATATTGTTCCAGACTGGTAATAAGACCCGGATTCCCAAACCAACTTCTGGCAGCTATGGGTACTTCCGGACTTTACAGAAGCACAGATGCCGGAGTTTCTTGGACTCAGATAGTTGCAGGAAGATGTGATGATGTTATCTTTGCACCAGGCGGGACGGTAGCTTACATTGTTGGAAGCGGAACCGGATACAGGATATCCACAGACGGAGGTGTAACATTTATATCTTCCAGTGCTCTCACTATGGGGACAAGAAACCACATAGCTATTTGCAGAACTGTTCCTACAGTGTTATATGCATCTGTTTACTCTGGTTCATCTATAACTGTTTTTAAATCAACAGACTCAGGTAATAACTTTACTCAGGTTGCAATAGGAACTGATTTTCAGGGTACACAGGCATGGTATGATTTTTACATTCATGTAAATCCCTTCGATCCGAATTTTGCATATGTAGGCTCGATTGACGTATGGAGAACAACTAATGGAGGAACAAACTTTGTTAATATTACAAACGGATATTCTGGAGGAATAGTTCATGTTGATCAGCATAACATGGATTTTCACCCTACAAATTCAAATGAACTGATAGTTGCAAATGACGGAGGTGTCTGGAAATCGACTGACAGGGGCACAAGTTGGATAAATCTAAATATTTCCCTCACGCTTACGCAGTTTTACAGGATTGCCGCAGATCCTTCCAATGCCAGCCACGTACTTGGAGGAACCCAGGACAATGGCACACAAAGGACACTTGGAACGTTAAACTGGGCAGCTGCATTCGGAGGGGATGGCGGTGAAGTCTGTTTTCATTCACAAGATCCTTCCTATATATTAGGTGAAACACAAAACAACGGTGTAAGACGTTCAACCAACGGGGGTGCCTCATGGTCAACTGCAACAAGCGGACTTACAGGTTCTGGCGCATGGGTTGCTCCTTTAATATCTCATCCTACACAGGCTACGGTTTTCTATACAGCACGTCAACAGATTTTTAAAACAACAAACTGGGCTGCAAGCTGGTTTTCACTACCCTCAAGTGGTCTCAGTGGTACTATCAGGGAAATGGCTATAAGCAGGACGAATCCGAATCTGATTTATGCAACTTCAGGAAGCACTATTTTCAAATCTACTGATGAAGGCTCTACTTTCACTAATGTAACTTCAGGTCTTCCGGCCAGAACAATAACAAGTGTATATGTTCATCCAGATTCACAAAACGTAGCTATAATTACTTTTTCTGGATTCGGAGCAGGAAAAATTTATAAAACAACAAACGGAGCATCCAGTTGGATAAATATAAGCGGTAATCTGCCGGATTCACCTGTAAACGATGGTTTGATTTATCATCCGGGTTTTTCAACAAGCGTTTTGTTTGTAGCTATGGATATTGGAGTATTTATCACAACAAATCACGGTAATAACTGGACAGAGCTTGCCGATGGTTTACCAAATACTGTTGCAATGCATCTTGATTACCATCAGTCATCAAATAAACTAAGGGTGGGTACACATGGAAGGAGTGTCTGGGAAATGACCAATCCGGCGAAAGTGATTAACTATGAGAATACTGTACCATCTGAATACCGGCTTTCTCAGAATTATCCTAATCCGTTCAATCCTGTAACAATGATTAAATATCAGATACCTGCAGGCGGACTGGTGTCGCTGAAAGTATATGACTTTATAGGCAGGGAAATTAAATCAATTGTGGGTGAATATCAGTCTGCGGGAATATATACAGTTCAGTTTGATGCATCTGCACTCTCAAGCGGAGTTTATTTCTACACACTTAAAGCAGGCGGATACAGTGAGACGAGGAAAATGATTTTGATTAAATAACTTATCTGTAAAACTGAAAAGGCTGTCACTTCGGCAGCCTTTTTTATTTCATGAACTCTTCTTCGGATATCTCGCTTTGTTCATATTCGTTTCCTGCACCTTTCCTAACATCTAATTTAAGTTCATAACCTGGAATCTGATAACCTTTATCTGTCTTAATTATCCGGTAATCAAGTATTTCTTCGCCTTTTTGGTAATTTACATAATCAACAAACTTCTCAACACAAAAGATTGAGGAATTAAAGAAAGCCCATCCTTTACCATAAGATATTTTCAAATAGTACTGAGCCTGCGGTATATTACTGATGTAATAACTGTCACCGGATTTTATATATACATACCTGATGCATTTATCATCAAAAGCCCTGCATAACTTCAAAGCTATATCATATATTCCACCTACGTATACCTTCAGGAAATTATCGAGACTATAATCAAATTCTGATTTTTCTAAAAAACAAACAGGGACATCACCGGTTTCCATCTGTTTATATATCCATTCACTGCTTTGAGAGTAAACTGAGAAATATAATGTTATAAGGAATATACTGATAGTTTTAAACATAGGATTTATAATTTAGATTTAATTATCTCAGCTAAATCTTCATAACCCGGTTTTCCAAGCAATGCAAACATATTTTTCTTGTAAGCTTCAACACCGGGCTGATCGAAAGGATTAACATCATTCAGATATCCGCTTACGGCGCAGGCTTTCTCAAAGAAATAAATTATGAAACCAATTGTCAGTTCGCTGATTTCCGGCACTTTTATGTTTATTACAGGTACACCTCCTTCTCTGTGAGCAAGAGAAGTTCCAAGTTCAGCCATTTTGTTTATCTCACCAAGTCTTTTTCCGGAAATAAAATTAAGATCATCTATGTCATCTTCATCTTCCGGTAATTCAAGTGTATGTCTGTAACTTTCTACGCTTATCACTGTTTCAAAAATATTTCTGCAACCATCCTGTATCAGCTGTCCAAGTGAATGAAGATCAGAGGTAAAGTTAACAGATGCCGGAAATATGCCTTTGCCGTCCTTACCTTCACTTTCTCCGAAAAGCTGTTTCCACCATTCAGCGAAATAGATTAGTCTTGAATTGTATGTTGCAAAAATTTCTATCACCTTGCCTTTTCTGTAAAGAGCATATCTCGCAGATGCGTAGAGATCTGAGGGATTATTTTCAAATTCCAGTTTACAGATTCTCTCAGATTCTCTTGCGCCATCTATGAGTTTATTTATATCAAAACCAGCTGAAGCTATGGGTAAAAGACCTACTGGAGTTAAAACTGAAAATCTGCCACCAACATTGTCCGGTATAACAAAAGATTCATAATTTTCTTCATCAGCTAATTTCCTTAGAACTCCTTTTGATTTGTCGGTAATAGCCACTATTCTTTTTCTTGAGTTTGCTTTACCATATTTTGATTCTAGGTGTTTCCTTATAATTCTGAATGCAACAGCCGGTTCAGTGGTTGTACCGGATTTGGAAATTACAATTACGGAATAATCGTGATCATTCAGAATGTCAAGTAATTCTTTATGATAATCCTCATCTAGATTAATACCTGCAAATAACACGAGGGGAAATTTTTTATCTGAAAGTACCCTGAAATTTCCGTTAAGAGCTTCTATAACAGCCCTTGCTCCAAGATATGAACCACCTATGCCTATGACAAGAATAATTTCAGACATTGACCGAAGTCGTTCTGCAGAATTTATTATTTTATTGATTTCATCTTCCGACGTGCGAGATGGCAGATCCAGCCAGCCTAGAAATTCACTGCCTTTGCCTTTTCTGTTTAAAAGCATCTCATTTGCAGATTTAACGTTACCTTTAGATGAATTTAACTCATCAGGTTTAATGAAATCATATATGTTGCGAAGTTCAATTTCAAGCATGGCTGTAATTAGATTTTAAGAATTTTATCTAAATAGAAATCTTCCAGTCCAAACATTAAACGGAGATTCTGGATTTCCTTCAGAGCTTTCTTATTTTCTGTCTTGCCTGCTACGGCGGTTATCATCAGGTTTTTTGATGTATGTTCATGAGAGATGAATTCGAATATCTTTGTTTTGTAACCGTAACTCTCTAGTACCAAAGCCCTGAGAGTATCTGTAAGAAATGCAGAGAAATGTTCCCTGATTATGCCATGTCTTAAAAGAGGGTTTAAATTATCCGGCATTGTTATTTTTTTTCTGACGTATTTGTGACAACATGGTGCAAGTATGATTATCTTAGCTTCTTTTTGTAAAGCTTTAACTATCGCATCGTCAGTAGCTGTGTCACATGCGTGAAGTGAGATAACAATATCATATTTTTCATACGTATCGTGATCAAGTATTGACCCATTGAGAAAATTAAGCTTATTAAAATTACACTGTACGGCGATTTCATTGCATAATTTTACCAGATCTTCCCTTTGTTCAATTCCGGTTAATGAAATTTCTATGTTCAAAGAGTTACGGAAGAAATCATAAACTGCAAAGGTAAGGTAGCTTTTCCCCGACCCGAAATCTGCAACTGATATTTTCTCTTTTCTGGTAAGCGGTGATGTCTTATATAGCGAGGAAAGAATCTCAATAAATTTATCAATCTGCCTGAACTTGTCATATTTATCAGGCTTTATTTCTCCTGAACTACTAGTTATACCAAGCAGTCTCAGATACACGGAATCCGGACTTATGTTTCGTTTCTTTATTCTGTTATGTTTCTGAATTTTTTCCTGACTGAGTGAAGGTTTCTTTTTGTAAACTCTGGGTATTCTCCTTTTGCTGAATTCCATTACAAGATCATACCGGGGAGTAAAAAGAGTCGCGCTCAGAAAATTTTTACCAAGTTCTCTGTTTGCAATAGTTTTAATATCTTCAGGTTTTATGTTTTTGTGAATGTCCTTTGTCTTATATCTGTGTGTACATCTGTAGGCAAGCTTTCCGTTCATCTTAACCGGCATGATAAATATCTGTTCCAACTCATCTTTTCCTCTGTATTTGCCGAATGTAAGTTTGATGAAGTCTGATCCGTTCACTGCATTTGAAACATAGCCTAAAAATTCTTCTATAACCTCATGGTGATTCATAAAAAAGTTTCCGGATCACTTCTCAAATTCTTTCATAACTTCATAGGGATCGTTTCTCATACGCCAGAACTTAATTGCATCTATGTAGATAACGTCACGTTGCAGGTCATCTTCATTATCTTTATAAATTCGGGAGATGGAATAATCCATAACTTCAGGTGGGTCAATCAGATAAACTTTCTCATATCCCTCAACTATCATAGAATCAGAAGCACATGAACCCTCGGCCGGAACAAGTTTCCCTCCTTCTATAACATATTTTTCAAATACATAGAAATTTATCACATCCTCTTCAATTAAACTCCAGGTGCCTGAGAGAGAAACTATCCTTTTTTCACAATCCATCTGATTGTAAAAGAACTTAAAAGATTTGTCGGGGAAGAAAATATAAGTGTTGCTCCAGGCTGAACCAAGAACCTTCATATCCTGCCATACTCCGATCAGAGAATCGCCAGAGGCATATATGGAACATTGAAAAATAAAAATTAGTATGATTTTTTTCATGTTTTCAGTTTATTTTAATTTTAGATGCTATATTTCTTGCTTTCTCTCTTAAATGATCTGTGGGCGTGTTAGGTTTATCCCAGCTTAAAGCTACTCCCATTCTCCTGTATTTTCTGGTTGAAGGTTTTCCGAAAATTCTAATGTCAGACTTCGTAAACTTCACAGCTTCTTCCAGTCCGTAATATGCAGGCTGATTCGGATTTTCATCATAGGCAAGTATGACAGCGCTTGCACCAGCCCGTTCAAGTGTTATCTCCGGAATTTCCAGACCCAATACTGCACGAAGGTGCAGTTCAAATTCATTGAAATTCTGTGTGCCTGCAAGCGTTACCATACCTGTATCATGGGGGCGTGGTGAGAGTTCGGAAAAATATACTCCGTCATTTGCTAGAAAGAATTCAACTCCCCATATTCCGTAACCGGTAAGCGATTCAGTTACTTTTTTTGCCATGCTCTGTGCTTCCTGAAGGTGTTCCGGTGAAATTTCACATGGCTGCCAGCTTTCCTGATAATCTCCTCTTTCCTGTCTGTGGCCTATTGGAGGGCAAAACAAGGTTTTACCGTTCATTTGTGTTACAGTGAGTAATGTGATTTCTGCAAAAAAATTAATAAAGCTTTCTACAATTACTTCAGTTATATCACCTCTGGAACCCTTAATAGCATATTC
>JAOADS010000008.1 GCA_026417195.1 Ignavibacteria bacterium
ACCTACAACTCTTGCTGATTTCTTATAGGGTCTGCCAGGCTGAAGTCCTAATTCATTCATGCCGTAAAGAACCCTTCTGTGAACCGGTTTCAGACCGTCTCGCACATCAGGCAGTGCACGAGACACTATCACACTCATTGAATAATCAAGATAGGAACTTTGCATTTCCTCTTCTATGTTAACCGGTATAATCTTTTCGTTCGCCATTTTATTTCATTTTAAAATTAGACTAAAAAACTTGTTTGCTGATGTATTTAATTCATTATAAATTCTGTACTGCAATGAAGCTGGGGACTTAAAAAATGAATCCTTTTTATCAAATGAAAGAATTATTGAAGAAGTGAATTTGAATTAATTTTGAACAAAATTAGCTAAAATTGCAATTTATTTCAATTCAGATAATAAAGTGTTAACCAGAGCAGGAAGCTTGGAAGATACAGTCCTTGCTACATGCAGGACGTCATTATGGTTAGCTGAATAGGAAACATTTCTTTTAAGAAGATTGGTAATAATTGACAATCCGGTGGTTTTTATGCCGTAATACCTTGCTAAACTCATCTCTGGCACTGTTGACATACCTACAGCATCTGCAAAATATTTCTTCAGAAAAGTAATTTCCGCCCTGGTCTCATAACTGGGTCCTGGCAGATAAGCATAAACCCCTCTGTGTAATTTTATGTTACATTTTCTGAAGGCTGATGTTAGTTCATTATCAAGATTATTTTGAATATTCCCTGAAGATTTCCTCAATAACTTTAATCTGTAATTCAGGTTTAACCAGCTACTAATTAACATCATATCACCAACATTGTAATTCTCATTAACACCTCCTGCAGCATTTGTAACAAGCAGATTCCTGCATCCTGACTCCCTCATCAGGGATATATTGGAAGTTATTTCATTAATACCATATCCTTCGTAAAAATGTTTTCGCCCTTTAAAGACAAGAACCTTTTCCCTGCCGATGTAACATAGGTAAATCTGCTTTGTATGAACTCCTGAATTATCTTCGTGAATAACTTGCTTGTTGGTTACAAATTTATCATCTAACTCTAAGCCGGAACCTAAAATCAATGATAGTTTAATGTCGTTTCCCTGAAAAAATCTCTTAAAACTTAAATCTATATTCATAATATATTTTATCGTTGAAAATGAATTTATTTTCAGCAAATTTAGTTATGTAATTTGAAACATTAGAGCCTAAAAATAAGTTTTAATAAAAAAGTTAAGCAAATGGTCACAGAATCAAGTATATCAAAAGCAAAGGAATTTCTCGAAATAGCTTACCGTCTGCAAATGCAGGGTAAATATGAGGAAGCTATAAAGAATTACAATCTTTCAATTCAGTTACACCCCACAGCTGAAGCACATACTTTCCTGGGATGGGCTTACAGTTTCCTCGGTGATTACGAAAAGGCAATTGAGGAATGCAGAAAAGCAATCGAAATTGATCCGGAATACGGGAATCCTTACAACGACATCGGTTCATATCTCATAGAACTGGGAAATCCGGACGAGGCTATAACCTGGCTCGAACTGGCACTCAAGGCCGGAAGATATGACTCTGTACATTACGCACATCTCAATTTAGGCAGGGCTTATGAACTCAAAGGTTTATGGTTTGAGGCTCTGGAAGAATATAAGAAGGTAATTGAGATTAAACCAGACTATGAACTTGCAAAAAAACTTTATTACGCTCTGCAGGGCAAATTGAATTAACTTCTTTGACAAGAGAAATGTTCAGCAGAAAATTTTTAACATTCATTTTATCTTTCTCTCTGCTTACTGGGCTTGCCGTATTTCAGAGTTGCGAACAATCAAACATTTTTTCAGATAAGGATGATGTTGAACTGGGTGAAGAAATTGATAAGGAGATCAAAGCAAATCCCAGAGAGTTTCCAATGCTTGAAGGACATCAGGACATCAAGGATTACGTTACGGAAATGGGCAGAACCATACTTAATTCTCCTAAAATAAAGAAAAAGAATATTTATCCCTATAAGTTTCAGATTATAAACGATACCATAGTAAACGCATTCTGTACACCGGGCGGATACATTTACGTTTATACCGGCTTAATGAAATTCTGTGACAACGAAGCCACTCTCGCGGGAATTTTAGGACATGAGATAGCACATGCTGAAATGAGACACGTAACACAGAGACTAACTGCATATTATGGAGTAAGTGTACTGCTGGCATTTATACTTGGGGGCAATCCCAGCCTGCTAGCAGAGATTGCGGCAAACTTATTCGTTGGACTTGCTTTTCTTAAAAATTCACGTGAAGACGAAACAGAGGCAGATTATTATTCCATACAATATCTCAGATCAACGAAATGGTACCCCGGCGGAATAACTTTCTTCTTTGATAAAATCAGGGAGGAACAAAGGAAAAAAGGCACAACACCAGGTGATCTTGACAGAATTTTGTCAACTCATCCGCTGCCGGAAGACAGAATAAAATTTGCAAACAAACAACTTGCTAAAATAAAACCTAAGCCAGACCCTACGAAAGGGCTATTTATTGATGAATACCAGAGGATAAAACAAAAATTACCCTGAAGTTTATAAAATTAACTTTAAAATGACTTTAACTCATAAAATATTTCTCCCCTTATGGATATTTATTTCATCAACCTGTCTTACAGACGATAAAGTAATAAATGACTTTAACTATCGTTTCACGATTAAACTTCCGTCAGACTGGGAAACAAAAGATCTTAAAGAGACAGCAGACAAAGACGGCATCTCTTATTCCTTTGAAAGAAAAGACAGGAAAATGGTAATACAGTTACTAGCATTCAAGCTGTCTTCTGTAAAAAACCTTGATGATTTTATTTACAACATGGAGAAAGACATATCTCTTAACATACCGCAAAGAAGCGGAGACTATGAGGAAAAAGATTTCGGAAAGTATGACATGAAACATGCGTTGTATAAAGATAATAGATACGTTGAATCCATCTATTACTTCAGGACTAAATTACCGGATTCCCCTCATAATTACGTATATATGTTACGCTTCATATCTGAAAAGAATGATTTTAATACTGATTCAGAAAATTTAATCACAACTATATCAGCGACTTTTTCGTCAACAGCTGAGTAAAAAAAAATGAATAAAATCTCTTTAATTTTAATCTTCACATCTTTCATATCCTTTGCACAGGACAATGATAATTTTAACTGGTTAATAGAAAAAAAATCCAAAGGAATTGATTTTACAGCTCTTGGGACTGAACCTTTCTGGAATCTGGAGATTTACTCAGATACTTTAATAAAATTCTCCAGAGCCGATGAAGGGGAATTTCTTTTCAGAGAAATAAAAGTTTCCAGTAATGCAGACAATAATCTTAGAACATATTCTGCATTAAATCCTAAAGCTGAAATAAAAATTACTCTCATAAAACAAAAATGCAGTGATATGATGTCAGACAGGGAGTATCCGTATAGTGTATCACTTTCACTTAGAATCGGTAAAAGTAACATTTTCAGGGATTATAAAGGATGTGGCATTTATCCACCGGATTACAGGCTGAACGACATCTGGGTACTCCAGAAAATAAATGACAGGGAAATTCAGACAACTGGTGTCTCCCCTTACACTGAATTTAAACTTTCGGAAAACAGAATGGCAGGGACAATGGGATGCAACCGTTATTTCGGTCATTACGAAATTGAGGGGAATAAAATAACATTCGGTGCAATAGCATCAACCATGATGTCATGTCCCGACATGTCACTCGAAAGGGAGTTTTTCAAAACCATAGAGTTGAAAACTTTTTATTTCACGATAGACAATAAGAAACTTATCATGAAAAATGAATCTGGGGAAGAAATTCTGGTTTATAAAAAATCAGATTAATTTGAAATGAGGAAAGGGTTTGTTTTTCTTTCTCTCCCTATTGTTGTTTCCTCCATATGTCCTGGGCAGATGACGTAATTGTCTTCATAAGTAAATATTTTTTCTTGTATTGAAAGTATCAGCGTCTCAAAATCGCCCTTCCATAGATCTGTTCTGCCTACTGATCCCCTGAAGAGCAAATCCCCTCCGAATATTATCTTGTTATTCTCGTCAACAAAACACACACTGCCCGGAGAGTGACCCGGTGTGTGGATTACTTTTAGTTGCTCTTTGCCAATTGTGATTATTATACCTTCATCTATGTACTCATCAGGCTTCGGAGGTTCAGGGAAATTCAAACCGAACATCTTCGCCTGATCAGAAGCACTTTGCACCAGAGGTAAATCTTCATGATGCATTAAAACAGGAACATCAAAAATATCTTTTGCCCAGAGATTTCCCATGATGTGGTCAATGTGGCCATGTGTGTTAAGAATGTATTTAATGACAATTCCTGATGCTTGAATAAAATCGTAAATCTCATCTTTCTCCTCGTCATAATAAGCACCGGGATCTATAATGACACCTTCTCCGGATAATTCATCCCAATAAACATAACTATTCATCTCAAAGGGATTAACCGTGAAACATTTTCTTTTCATGTGATTTGAAGTAATGCATAGTTTTTATCACAGCTTTTAAATAACTTTGCAAAATTAAAGTGAAAGAATCTCCTAAAACAGGCATAAGGAAAGAAACTATAATAGCATTAAACAAAAGGGCCTGGCACGATTACGAAATACTTGATAAATACGAAGCTGGAATACAGCTTAAAGGTACTGAAGTCAAATCCCTCAGACTTAAAAAGGCGTCCATAGCTGAAAGTTATGCAAGAATCAGGAAGAATGAAGTATGGCTTATCAATTCAAATATTCCCGAATACAGCAAGGGCAACATTTACAATCACGAACCGTCAAGAGATCGGAAACTTTTACTCAGAAAGAGTGAGATAAGAAAGCTTACATCCAGACTGAAGGACAAAAGTATGACATTAATACCGCTCAAATTATACTTTTCAGGACCTTATGCCAAGCTTGAACTCGCTCTTGCAAAAGGCAGAAAAATCTACGACAAAAGAGAAGTCATAAGGAAAGCTGAAAATCAGAAGAGATTAAAAAGGATTAAGATATGACAACTTTCCCTTCAGTAAAAGAACAGATGGACATAATCAGGAAAAGAACTGTAGAAATTATTCCTGAAGATGAACTTGAAAAGAAACTGGAAGTTTGCGTAAAAGAGAAAAAACCTCTGAGAGTAAAGCTCGGATGCGATCCTTCAAGGCCAGATCTCCATATAGGGCATAGTGTTGTTCTGCAGAAACTAAGAGACTTTCAGGATTTGGGACATACGGCAGTTCTGATAATCGGAGATTTTACTGCTATGATAGGAGACCCTTCGGGAAGAAATAAAACCAGACCACCTCTCACACTTGAAGAAACAAGAATTAACGGTAAGACCTATTTCGAACAGGCTTCAAAAATCCTGTCTGAAAAGAATTTGGAAATAAGATATAACTCAGAGTGGCTTGATAAAATGACATTTTCTGATGTAATCAGACTGACAAGCAAATATACAGTTTCCCAGATTCTTGAAAGGGATGATTTTGAAAAAAGAATGTCAGCAGAACAGCCCATCAGTCTTCATGAATTATTATATCCGCTATCACAAGCTATGGATTCTGTTGCAGTAAAAAGCGATGTTGAACTGGGTGGTACAGATCAGAAGTTTAATCTGCTTGTAGGCAGGGCTATTCAGGAAGCATATGGGCAATCACCACAGTGTATTATTACAACAGAACTTCTGGAAGGTACTGACGGAGTCGAAAAGATGAGCAAATCCTTAAACAATGCTATATGTTTCAACGATTCTCCAAAGGACATTTTCGGCAAAACTATGTCAATACCGGACACACTCATACTAAAGTATTTTAAACTTACAACAACTCTGCCTGATTCCGAAATAACTAAAATAGAAAAATTACTTCAGGATCCCGAAACCAATCCACGTGATTTAAAGGTACAGCTGGGATATGAACTTGTAAAGAGATATTATGATGAACAGTCTGCCGGATTTGCAAGAGAAGAATTTGAAAAAGTCTTCTCGCGTAAAGAAATTCCCGAAGACATACCGGAATATACAATTCAGGATTCTGAGATAAAACTGGTAACTGTAATGAAAGATACAAACACTGCTGAAAGCACTTCAGAAGCAATCAGATTAATCAGGCAGGGAGCTGTTTCAATAGATGGACATAAAATAACAGATGAAAAATTTGTAATAAAAGCTGAGAAAGATTTCATATTAAAAGTTGGTAAAAGAAAATTTGTAAAAATTAAAGTTTAATTATTATATTTGCGTGCAAAATAAAAACTAATAATTAAACGGAGATAAAAATTGTTTAAACCCACAAAAATCTTTTTTACCAAAGGTGTAGGCAGACATAAGGATTACCTTCAGTCTTTTGAAATGGCTTTGCGTATGGCTGGAATTGAAAAATGTAATCTTGTGTCTGTCTCTAGTATTTTCCCTGCTGGTTGCAAACGCCTCTCAAAAGAAGAAGGTCTGAAACTGCTTGAACCCGGTTCAATCACATTCTGTGTGATGGCAAGAAATGCAACGAATGAACCTAACAGACTCATAGCTTCATCAATAGGTGTCGCACTGCCCAAAGACGGAGGCCAGTATGGATATATTTCAGAGCACCATCCTTTCGGTGAAACTGAAAAGGTATCCGGCGAGTATGCTGAAGATATAGCAGCTCAGATGCTTGCAACAACGCTTGGAATAGACTTTGATCCTGAGCAGGCATGGGATGAACGGGAACAGGTTTATAAAGCAAGCGGACAGATTTACAAGACATTCAACATAACACAGTCAGCAGAAGGAGACAGATCTGGCCTATGGACAACTGTTATAGCTGCAGCTGTTATGCTTCCTTAAAATGAAATCTGCTAAAGAATCCTCCAAACACTCTATAATTATATGTAATGGCAGTCTGAAGAAAAGTGAACTGTTAAAAGTCATCAGGAAATTCCCTGACGCAAAATTAATCTGCTGTGACGGAGCCTCGAACAGATTAAAAAGATGGAATATAGTCCCCCACCTGATTACAGGTGACATGGACGGTTCAACTGAGGAAACATTAAAGTTCTTTAAGAAAAAGAAAGTAAAAATAAAAAAAATTTATGATCAGAACAGAAATGACCTTGAAAAAGCACTTGAAACTGCCCTATCAGGAAATTCACTTACAGTCGTTGTAACTGGATTTGCAGGAAAAAGACTTGACCACACCTACGGTAACCTCAGCATACTTGCCAGGTATTCATCCAGATTGAAGTTAATTCTGTATGACAGCAGTTTCAGAGGAGAATTTATCAGAGGCGAATCAACATTCAGATGCAAATATCAATCTACAGTAAGTCTGATTCCTCTCCCGAATTGTCATATTATTGAGACGAATGGTTTGAAATGGAGACTTAAAAACGAAACGCTTTCTTTTACGTTCAAAGAAGGAACTCTCAATAAATCCACGGGAAGGGTCTTCACTATAAAGATCAAAAGTGGTTCAATGCTGGTCCTCTTCAAGGAACCTTGATAATTTTATCTCCATTGTTTTATCTCTGTAACCCTACCATCAGTTCTGAAAATCACAGCTCCAGTTTCCGATATTCTTAACACCTTCACACCGGAAAGCTCCAGTGATTCAGAGAAAATTTCTGTGTTGAGTTTTCTTCTTCCTGTTTTAAAGGGAGATATGATAAGAAATTCGGGGAACGCAGATCCTATGAATTCCGCTGAAGTAAAACTAAATGAACCCGGTCCGGATGCTCTAAAAACCCTTACAGGTGATGAGGGCAGGTTTAGCCTGTTAAAAGCCTCTGTCTCCGCATCGTCTGAATCATCAAATACAAATCTTTCTTTTCCGTAAACAAATTCTACCATCATAGATGAGGACACAAGCAGACTGTCATAATAAACATATATTCTGAACTTCCCTGACCTGTTCAATATCTCTGAGTTAGTTACAAATGAAATATTTGTCTTAGACATCACATCAGAAAACTTTGGATCTTCAACAAGTCTTTTGTAATATATCGGAATTAGCATTTTTTTTACCTTAAAACCATCAAGGAACTTAAGTACATTCCTGAACTCTTCTTTATCCATCTTTGTAACTATAAACAAGTCAACGGCTGAAATTCCAGAAGATTTAATATAAGGTATCACATTTCTCTCAGCAGCATAGTAAGCAGATTTAGACGAGCCGGAATTTATCAGTACTGATGTACCCTCCGGCATTCTTATCAGTGCAGAATTAAAATTACCTGCATCAAGATATGTAATTTCAGCCTTATCAGTTTTATTTATAACTGACCTCCATAAAATAAAATTAATAATCAGGAGTAACGAAAGGGAAAGGTTGAATACATAATTCTTATTGTTAAGAGTCAAGATGAGGGCAAGCACAGCATAGTAAATTATAAATAAAAAACCATCAACGAAATAAGTTTCTACAAATGCCCAGTCCAGACTGGCACAGAAGTCAATCATCACTAGCTGGAGCCATAAAAGCAGCTGATTAACAGATGCAAAAACTGAAGCAAGCCAGTTGGATATGAAAGATAGTAATATCATAATAAATCCCAGACCTAAAGCAACGTTAGATAAAGGAATTGCGAAAAGATTCGCTAAAAGCGAAACAATTGATACTTTCTTAAACATTATTGCAGTTATAGGCATCATCCCGATTTGTGCTGCGAACGTTCCGAGAAACAATGCTGAAATACCTCTGATAGCTTTGCCTTTGGTTGAGGAAGGTTCAGCTCTTCTGAAAAAAGAAGTCTTCTCTATCAATTCCGAGAGAATTGGATATATAATGATGAGTGAGAAAATAGCTGAAAATGAAAGTATAAATCCTGCATCAAATAATTGTCTGGGATCATATATCAATATAACAACAGCAGCAAAACAAACTATATTGTATGCGTTGGGTTTCCTTTCAAAAATTCCGGAAAGAAGCAAAACAGATGCCATCACAGTAGCTCTGACTATAGAAGGCACATTACCTGTAAGGTTCATATAGAAAATCAGGCACAATATCGTAATTACAATTTTCAGTGAATGTTTTATCGGTATAAATGTAAGAAGTGCCCATATCATTATTGTAACATAGGCTACATTCAGTCCAGAGACTGCAATTATGTGAGCAACTCCGGCATTAATGAAGTTCTCCTTTGTCTCTTTTGAAATATTACTTCTTTCACCAAGCACCAGCCCTTTAAGATATTCCCCTTCCTCTCCCCCAACAAGTTTATCTATAACTTTCATCGAATATCTTTTGAAAGGATATATGATTTTTCCGTAATAAAATCCCTGATTACTCTTTTCAATAAATGTAATTTTATCAAATCCGAAAGCTATGAATACTGCATCTATGTTATGCATTCTAAGGTAATGCCCGTAATCAAACTCCCCCGGATTACGTTTCCCCGGAAGTTTCTCAAGCTTTCCGTTTAAAGAAATCACATCACCGAAACGGAGATTATCAGCTGATTTATCGCCATATTTATTTTTATAAACCGTTGCCAGAACATAGCCGCTTGCAGGTTTTCTGCTTGCACTGTCAACCTTTATCAATAATCTCACTTTGTCGTTTTTAATTTCGGGCATTTCAGATATTATACCTCTTATTGAAGCCTCATCGGAAAGATGAAAAGAAACATTATCTATGTCTTTATCAAAATGCCTGAACTGAAACCACAGAAAGCCGCACAGGAAAATCAGAATGATAAACGAAAGCAGATAACATTTATTCCTGTTTATGTATTTATAAACTGAAACAGCGATTACAAACATTAAACCTAAAAGCAAAATATTAAGGATATTGTATGTACTTAAAACATGTCCGCTGAAGAAAGAGATAAGAATACCTGATGCAAAAGGCAATGAGACCAGAACAGGGGGATGTTTTTTAAGAAAGTTTTTAGACACACCTAAGATTAATCATCAGAGCTGATAAATACAACTGAAAATTTTTTAATTGAATATTCACAACACATAAGTTAACTTGCTTGAAAATGTCAGAAAATAATTACCCGGATAAAGAAAATAAGGAACTTTCACCCGGCTTCAGATTCAAGTTAATCATGCTTGTAATTACATTTCTTTTTATGCTCTTTTATCTTATGAAATTCCTCAGAATTATATAAAAATGGAATCAATAAAAAATCTATTCTCATCTTATCTTAACCAGCTCCGTCAGGAAATAGTCCTTTTCAAAAATGATGAGGATATATGGCTTACAGCAGGTGATGTGAAAAATTCTTCCGGAACACTTGCAATTCATATCTGTGGTAACCTGATGCATAATATTGGAACAGTTCTCGGTAAAACAGGATATGTAAGAAACAGGGAATCTGAATTCATAAAGAAAATTTCAAGAGATGAGGTAATATCGGAAATTGACCATACCAGGGAAATAGTTATTCCCATACTTGAAAATCGTAGTTCAGAAGAATTGCTGAAAGAATTCCCGGATAATTCTCACGGAGAGAACGCAACTGTAATATACGTGCTAATGAAAATAGCCATGCATATGTCATATCACATCGGACAGGTTAACTATCTCCGGAGAACACTTTAAAGTTTTTCGTCTTTTGGAAACTATTTAGATGATTAACAAATGTTAAATTTCCTCTTATCCATTTTGGTAATTACAACTGCCTTATTCTCTCAGGAGAACGTAAAAATCATGACATATAACATTCTGGAATATTCAGGGAGCGATTCAGCTATACGAAATCCTTACTTCAGAACGGTGATACGCAACACCTCTCCAGATATACTTGTTATTCAGGAAATACATTCACAACAGGCATTAAACGGATTCCTTTCAAACGTAATGAATGCATACGGGAACATATATACTGCTGGAGCATTTATCAATGGTCCGGACACAGATAACGGAATTTTCTTCAAAACTTCCAGGTTTATTTTTATAAGCAATACCAGAATACCAACTGCATTCAGAGATATCAATGAATTTAAACTTATCCATGTTAATTATCCTGCAGATACATTCAGAATATTCGTGGTTCACCTTTATCCCGGAAGCGGCATAACCAATGAAAACCGCAGAGCAGCTGAAGTTGACAGTCTCAGAAAATATACATCAACTCTCGGAACAAATAATTTATATTTAGTTGCCGGGGATTTTAATATTACAGGATCTCATGAACAGGCATACATAAAACTTCTTCAGCCTGGAAACGGAAGTTTTACTGACGTTTTGGCTCCGATGCCCGGAATATGGGATAATCCGGTCTATGCTGCATATCACACTATGTCATCACGAACACGTTCTTTCGGGGGCGGTGCAACAGGCGGTTTAAGAAACCGATTCGATATGATACTCCCATGCCCGCTGATGCTATCAAATGCCAGAATAATTTATATTCAGAATACTATGACCGCATATGGTAATGACGGGAACCATTACCGTGATTCAATAAACAGGCGCCCGAATACTGTTGTAGCTGATTCCATAGCAGATGCACTTCACTATGCATCAGATCACATACCTGTATTTGCTTCATTTAAATTCGGAAATCCGGTTGGAATGCATACTATGAAAACTGCTCCATATAATTATGAATTGTTACAGAATTATCCGAATCCGTTTAATGGATCGACAAAATTTAGATTTAGCATAAAGCATAATCAAAATTTCAGCATTGAAGATAATATAGCTGGAGAACATAAAACTGTTCTGAAGATTTACAATATACTCGGGAACGAAGTTGCCACCCTCATTGAACAAAAACTTGAGCCGGGCACATATGAACTTGAATGGAACGGAGAAGACTATCCTTCTGGTGTATACTATTACAGGCTATATGCAGGAGATTTTGCAGAAACAAGAAAGATGGTTTTGTTGAAGTAAATTATTTAGGGAAAGCTTTAAGACAAATTTACTTGTTGAATATTCTCATTTCAACTCTCCTGTTAAGAGCCATATTTTCTTCATTGTCATTAGGAACAACGGGAACAGACTCGCCATATCCTTTGGCTAATAACCTTTGCGAGGATATTCCGTTCAATATGAGATAATTCACTACACTCTCAGCACGTTTCTGTGAAAGATTTAAATTATACTCTTCACTTCCGCGGGAATCCGTGTGTGCTGATATTTCTATTGCCACCTCCGGATTATCTAAGAGAAATCTCAGTACTTTTTCAAGTTCAACGTAGGATTGTTTTTTTAGCTCCCAGCTGTCAGTGTCAAAATAAATATTGTTGAGTCTTATAGTTTTATCCTGTAGGTATTTAACCGAATACATTTTAATATCGTGAAAGATTTCCGGCTCACTATAGCCTGACAGATCAATTGTATTTGACACTGAAAAATGATTTTCCTTCTCTGCAAAATAAGAATATGTCTTACCCTCAGGAAGCGATATGATATAATCTCCGCTTTCAGGATCTGAATTCAAAACACCGGCTTCCAGACCTGAGGTAAGATCATACCATTTAATTGAAGCAGAGAGCGGCCTTTCATTTTCATCAGTAACCCTGCCTTTTATTATTACCACTTTCCTCTGAGGCATAACATCTGGAGGAAGTTTTATGTAATAAATATCATAACCTCCTTTCCCTCCGGGTCTGTCTGATGAGAAGTAAGCATATTTACCGTCAGTTGTGATTTTGTAAGCAATATCCATACCTGAAGTATTAATCTCCTTACCGAGATTGACAGGTTCACTCCAGTCAGTCCAGGAAGTATCACTCAACCTCACTGATTTAAAAACATCAAGGCTGCCCAGACCATAGTGACCATCTGATGAAAAATAAAGAGTCTTACCGTCAGGGTGAAGAAATGGTGAACGTTCGGCAAAAGGAGTGTTTATTACTTTACCGAGATTTACCGGTTTATCCCATCCTTTATCAGTCTTAACTGAAACCCATATGTCTGTATTCCCTTCATATCCTCCGTGATAAAACTGTCCGCCTCTGACAAATTCTCCTACTCCGCCCGGTCTGTCTGAAGTGAATAAAAAAGCTTTCCCGTCAGCTGTAAGAAATCCGTCACAGTCCCAGTATTTCGAATTAAGAGGTTTGGGGAAAGGCTTTATTTCCGACCATCCGCTTTCAGTTTTCTCTGCGTAATAATTATCACCTCCTCCCTGATGAGGTGCATAACTTCCGAAAAGCACCAGAACGTTACCGTCAGCTGAGACGCTGTTGATTGCATCGTTTTCAGATGTACTAAATGGTCTTCCGATATTCTGTGGCTTGCTCCAGATATTTCCGTCATACAGACTGTAATAAATTTCCTCGCCTTTTTTTGAGTCTTTTACAAACGTAAAATATATTTTCTTCCCGTCTATGGTTAAAGATGGAAAATACTCATCATAACGAGAATTTATTGCTTGAATATTGATAACCTCTGGCTGGTTATAGGGACTGTTAAGCATTTCAATTATTTTATCAAATATAAGGTATTTATCTATAAACCACTCTCTGTATTTCATGAAAACTTTTGCTGCATTTGAAAAATCTTTTTTATCTATGTAAGGTTTCGCAAGTCTCTGAACAGCCACCAGAGCATCATCTGATGGAGCAGTCTGATATATAAACTGTTTAAGATCTTCTTCATCAGTTATTGTTTCAAGGTCTCTTTGAGAATAGATAATACTCTGTATAGATAAGAAAAGGAGAGATATCCTATAATAAAAATTCATTATAAATCCTTTCAGTAAGGTTTAAGGAGATTTTGAGACTTACTTGATTAGCCTGAATTCAACTCGTCTGTTCAGTGCCCTTCCCTCTTCAGTTGAATTATCAGCTACCGGCTGACTTTCACCGAACCCGCGGGAAATGAGTCTTTCACTGTTTATTCCAAGCGAGACAAGATATTCAACAACCGAGCTAGCCCTTTTTTCCGAAAGGTCCTGATTATATTTATCACTGCCTATGTTATCAGTATGAGCATTTATCTCAACCACCAGATCGTTGTTTGCATGAAGAAAGCGGTAAAGGAGTTTCAAAGCTTCATAGGATTCCTGTTTTAAATCCCATTTGCCCGAATCGAAAAATATATTTTCTATTTTTATAGTCCTGCCTGAATTCTTTAGTTCTTCAACGGATATAACACTCATATCAGTCTTAATAGCCTCATAGGCTTTTGCTTTGGTGAGATCAAGATAATTAACTATAGAATAGTAGCCTTTCACATCTGCAAAGTAAGCGTAATATTTACCTGTGGGAAGTGCAATAAAATATTCACCGGTTTCAGGATCAGTATTTGCATGACCAACTTCCTTCTGTAGATCAACATCTTCCCACCTTATGACAGCATCAACGGGATTGCCTTTCTCATCTAGTACCTTTCCGCTTACTGTTACAACATCTGCTTCGGGCTGAATTTCCTCAGGTAATTCCACATAGTAAATATCTTCTTCACCGAAGCCTTTATCATATACAGTTGAGAAATATGCTCTACGACCGTCTGTTGAAATTTTGTAAGCCCAGTCTTCCTGGGGAGTGTTGATTTCCTTACCCAGATTAACCGGCTCCGACCATTCTGTCCAGGAAGTATCGCTTAGCCGAATTGTTTTAAACACATCTGATTTACCAAGTCCCGGATGACCATCTGAAGAGAAATATAAAGTTTTCCCATCCGGATGTAAGAAAGGAGTTCTTTCTGTAAAGGGAGTGTTGATAACTGATCCAAGATTTATTGCTGTTTTACTCCATGAACCATCTGATTCTCTCAGAACAACCCAAATGTCAGTGTTACCCCACATCATCCCGTGATGATACTCGCCTTTGGGTTTGTATGTGCCTACTGCACCTGGCCTGTCTGAAGAAAAAAGTATTGCCTTCCCATCTGCAGTAAGATATGCATCAGCGTCCCAGAACTTTGAATTAACAGGTTCAGGGAAAGGAATTACATCCGAAAATCCTTTCTTGGTTTTCTCAACGTAAAAGTTATCTCCTCTGCCGGGACCGTTTGGATAATTCCCAAACAACACAAGTATGTTACCGTCAACAGACAAGCTGTTTATGTATTCATTACTTTCAGTGTTGATTTTACTGCTAGCCAGTGGACGGGCTATTGTCCATCTGTCATTTGTATAAAATGAAATAAAAATATCTTCACCTCCTATGTTATCCTCCCTGTCTCTCCCGGTAAAATACAGCTTCTTCATATCCGGAGAAAGAACAGGCCCATATTCCTTTCCCAGAGAATTTATATTACCACCAAGGTTCATCAGCTTTATGCCTTTTTCCGGAGCTTTAAGAATAGCAATGATTTTATCAAATCTCTCCTCCATCCCGGAAAATCTTGGTTTATATTCCTCATAAACTCTGATTGCTTTTTTCCAGTCACGTTTATTTATATGAGGTGCTGCAAAATACTGCAGAGCTATAAAAGCATCTTCTGAAGGAGCGTAAAGGTTAACAAGATTCTGATAGTACTCGGGGGATTCGCCTTCATCTACCTGAATAACCAGCTGAGCATTCAGTGAGTTTATGATAAAAAAAATAAGGAAGAATTGAACCGGAACTATCAGCTTATTCATATGAAAGAGACGGCTATTTAAACATTTGCCTTTTTACTTTTTTAAATTAAATTAATTTTTGCAAACCGTCAAGCCTAATAAGGTTATTTTCCGGATACTCTGCGGAACTCATATAACCCTATAGAAACACTCATTGCAACATTAAGCGACTCGCAATCAGAGAAACCTCTGATTTTAAGTGTTTGAAAGTTAGGACTTACAATATCCTGATTTATACCATTAGCTTCATTACCAAATACAATAACCGATTTTTCCGGCTTTATAATTTCATGAATATAATCAGGGGAACTGACTTCAAAAATAAACACCTGATATCCTGAAGCAAACAGTTCAGAAAGCACGGATTTAAGCTCAGCATTTGCTATCAGATTAAGATAAAATACTGCACCCTGTGAAGCTCGGATTACCTTGGAATTATAAATATCAGCTGAACCTTCACTGATTAAAACATCCTTAACTCCAAACCAGTAGGCAGAACGGAATATAGTACCGAGATTGCCCGGATCAGATATCCTGTCAAGACCCAGAACAAGGTCCCCTGTTACTTCAGGCTTGGACTCAAGAAAAGGCAAAACACATATTATACCCTGTGAATTCTCTGTATCAGAGATTTTATTAAACTTATCTGCTGAAAGAATACTTACATTGACTTTCGTCTTCTTAATTAGTTTAAATAAAGTGGGATATGATGAAAGTTTAAAACCTTCACGTAAAATTATTCTTTCAGGCTTATGAGAAGATTTAAGACATTCTTCCGAAAGATGTATCCCTTCGACTAGAAACTTCCTATAAAATTGTCTGTATTTTTTTTTCTTGAGAGAAATTAGAACCTTCAGCTCGCGGGCTGTAATCATTTACCTATGAGCTTGAGAAATTCCGTCCTTGTCTTGTCATCAGATTTAAATCTTCCAAGCATGCATGATGCCGTGGCAACGGAATTCTGTTTCTCAACACCTCTCATAATCATACAAAGATGATGGGCTTCAGTTACGACTGCAACACCTTTAGGTTCAAGAACCTTATTAAGCATGTCCCCGATCTCCCTCGTCATTCTCTCCTGAACCTGTAATCTGCGAGCATACATATCAACTATTCTGGGGATCTTGCTTAAGCCTACTATTTTGCCGTTTGGGATGTAAGCTACATGGCATTTGCCGTAAAAGGGAAGCATATGATGTTCACAAAGACTGTAAAAGTCAATATCTTTTACAATAACCATTTCATCATAATGTTCATAGAAAATGGCATTGTTGAGTAACTCTTCTGCATCTTCCTTGTAGCCTTTTGTGAGATACATATATGATTTCGCTACGCGGGAAGGAGTTTTTATCAAACCCTCCCTGTCAGGGTCTTCTCCGATTAAAGAAATTATACCTTTAACATTCTTTTCAATTTCACGTAAAATATTTCCGTTTACACTTAACCCTGATATAATATTGTCATCTTCATCTGAAAATATCTCACTTTTTTTATCTTCAGTCATTCACTACCTCCTTTATATTCAACTGTGTTATTCACAGTCTCTTCTATTTTTATTGAATACAATCTCCTCGTCGGTGATTTCAGTACCGGCTCAAGTATTTTCCAGAACTCTATTGCAAGATTTTCTGCAGACGGAAGAACACCCTGCATGAAATCAACGTCAAGGTTAAGATTTTTATGATCAACTTTCCTGATTATAAGTTCCTCTACCACTTCCTTCAGATCCGTGAAATCAATCACGAATCCGGTTGAAGGATCAACTTCTCCGCAAACAGTAACGTATAAAATATAATTATGCCCGTGACCATTGGGATTAGAACACTTCCCGAAAATTCTCATATTCTCCTCATCAGACAGACCTTCCCTGTATAATCTGTGGGAAGCACAGAAATCAAATTTTCTTGTCAGATAGATCATTTATTTTTCTGAATGTAGATTTGTAATGATAAAATACACTTAATATTAACAATAAGTTCATTATAATTAAATTCATAAAGAGATACAGTTCGAAATTACGCATCAGGGAACATATACATATCAGAAATATATGCGTACCTATTGAAAGACTGCTTGCCATTGTTAGAAACAGTTTGTTTTTATACCATATTCCCCTTATGACATCATCTCTACACTTGGAGTTTTTTGAGAGTTTTCCGAGCAATATCCCATCCAGCTTATAAAAAAGCAAATCCTGCCAGCCGTAGATAATCTGAAATACTTTCTGCAGAAAGATCGTCCACTTATCCAGACTTATAAGATCATGTTCAGTTACTCTTTCAATTAATCTGTTCACTGTCTTTTTTCCGGTAATTATTATAAATGAAACCTGGTAAAAAATAAAATATGAACACTGAAGCATAGAAAAAATCATTGCAATAAACGCTATCAAAACAACCGTAAGATTTTCGTACTTCTGATAAAGTTCATATGCTATGGCTGAAAACATACTTAAAGTTACAACAAAATCAGAAATGGAATCATAGAACCTGCCTTTGCGTGAATCCATACCTTTTGCCCTGGCAAGGGAACCATCTACTTTATCAAGAATATTTTTAAAAAAAAGTAAGACCGAACCTGTCAGTATAACATAGAATTCACTGTTAACCATCATTACAGACCCCAGAATACCGAAAACCATTGAAATTAATATAACCTGATGAGGAGTTATGGAAGTGTTATAAAGAATTTTCGTAATTTGCCTGGAGCCGGCATAAAGCAATAACTGCAGATTATAAAAATCATCTTGTGGATTAGTTTTAAGTGATTTCTCGTGAATGTAGGTTTTCTTCAAGTATTTTTTCAGTACTCCCGGAAGGATTCGAACCCTCACCATCAGGACCGGAACCTGACGTGCTATCCGTTACACCACGGGAGCAAACTTTTTTAATTCCTTTTCGGAACTTTTTTATTATGGGTTATAAAAATTGAAACAGCTATAAGCAATATTCCTATACTTAAGTAAAGAAGATTTATCATCTCATCATATCTGAAGTTAATGGCATATTTAAAGAACGTAACTATGAGAACCATTATAACAACTTTTGCTATTTTTTCTTTAAGTGAGTCAAGGTCATGAATAACAAGTACTTTGGAGGAAGTTTCATCACTTTCAGCAATGTCTATTTTGCTTATGAAAAGTTCATATAATCCTATCCCAAATATCAAAAAGACTGTCCCTATGAGATAATAATCTATAGCACTCACCAGATGTGAAACCGTATGCTTTGAAAATTCCTCATAAGCTCCGGTATCAGTAAAAGCATGAAAAAATTCAGTAGTAACCTTAACAACTTCAATACAACCTAATACTATCATAATCAGAGCCGAAAGGATTGCTGCTATAACAGCTAAAAAAACCATATATCTGCTCTGCCAGATCAGTTTTTCTATTTTTTGTACCATGTTTACAAATTTAATCATTTAAACATTTAATTTAAATTGAAGAATCCGATTTAATAATGGATAAACGTAACGGAAATCCGTTAAATTTTTACCTAAAAAAAACTTGTAATACTCATTTTATTTGCATATTTTAGTAATTATTTTAATCACAATATTCTGAATTTAATACACTTTAAACTAAACATGAAAAATTTACACTTCCTGCTTTTTCTGGTTATACTTTCCACATCTTTATTTTCCCAGGGTTTTAACTCAATACACACAAAAGACGGAATACACGTTATAGCAGTCGGTAAAAACGGCTCTGTATTTATGTCTTACGACGGCGGAGCTACTTTTGGAGCATATACTGCCGGATCAGTTGATCATAACGGAGTTTTTGCAATATCAAATAAGATTTTCATCTGTTCTAACAGTGGTCTTATTTTTTACTCTACTGATTTTGGAAATAACTGGAATGCCTCCAATGCAGGTTCAAATAACCTTAACGGGATATGGTTTACAGATGCAAATACAGGTTACGTAGTAGGTAACTCGGGAGTAATTTATAAAACCACTAACGGAGCTGCTAACTGGACAGCACAGACATCTGGAACAACACAGAATCTTAATGCAGTTAAATTCACAAGCACTACAAACGGTTATGCCTGTGGAAATAACGGAGTTGTGTTATACACTACGAACGGAGGAACAAACTGGCTTTCTTATACTACAGGGACTAATCAGAACCTTCTTGCACTTGACGTTAGCGGAGGTGTAATTATTACTACAGGTTCAGACGGAATGATATTCCGTTTCAGCGGCTCGTGGACTGCAATTGATTATAAGATAGTGAGTAAGTCAGAGATAAGAGGTGTATCAATGATAAATTCAAATACATTTTATACATGCGGAGGTGGAGGATTCATTACTTTAACAACTGACGGAGGTTTCACAAGGACTCATCAGATGAATCCTATGCTCGCACCTTTGAAAGCAATTTATTTCCATGATGCCAACCGGGGCTGGGCTGTGGCTTCAACAAACAATGCAATATTAAGAACAACCAATGGAGGAGCAAATTGGATATTTCAGTCCGGAGTTAATATGAACTTAAGCTGGGCTCAGCCTACAGGTGGCAACGGCAGCGGAAACATAGGGAATGGTTTCTGTATTAATCCCAGAAATAAAAATACCATCTTCATTATGATGGGAAATACCGTTAAAGCCAGTTATAACAGAGGACAAACCTGGCAGCAGGTAGGAACCAATCCTCCATCACCATGGACAGCATCATGTCATTCTTTCTTTGTAAATGCAAACGATACCAATATCTGGATAGCTGCGAAGGGATCATCTGGAGGTTATATAATCAAAACTACCAATTATGGTGCAACATGGTATAGTGTATTAGGCCCTATTAATTTAACAAGTTACGGAATGCCTCTTGAAGATGACCCGAATGATCCTAACAGGGTTTATTTAGGTCCTGACGGACAAGCCCTAAGAGTTTCAACAAATTACGGAGAAACCTGGACAAATCTCTCAGGAGGAGAATCCGGGGGTACTTTCAGAAGCCCATGTGATATAGTAATTCAGTTTGAAAATCCTAATGTAATCTTTGTCGGGGACGGAGTTACAGGTTCAGGTAGTGCTAAATTCTGGAAATCTACTAACGGAGGAATGAACTGGGCTCTTATCAATACTGTAACGGGCTCCGAAATCCCAATGATAGGTAACACTGCCCAGGATCTGAATCTTGTATATCATTCAACCTGGTCTTCAGGCGGATTCTGGAAAAGTACCAATATGGGTTCCAACTTCACTAACATACCAGAATCCGGTTCCCTCTGGTCAACAGACATTGCAAAAGATGAACCACATTCAGTTGCTCATGTACCTTACAGTGGAGGCACATGCAGACTTTCAACTGATGGCGGCACAACCTTCTCAAGTTCAAACATAGGAAGTTCTACAGCTGCTGGATTATTGTATTATGACAAAGCTACGTTATTCGCACAGCAGTCCGGTGGTGTTTACAGAATGACTGCAAATTATACTGTGTCTCCGGTAGTCAATATTAAGGGTAATTCTGCTGAGACTCCAACTTCATTCTCTTTGTCTCAGAATTATCCTAATCCGTTTAATCCTTCAACAAACATTAAGTTTGATGTTCCGTCGCTTTCATTCATAACACTGAAAGTATATAATATACTTGGCAAGGAAGTTGCATCAGTCATTAGTGATATTATGAACCCGGGCAGATATAATGTAACGTTTGATGCTTCTGCACTTCCTTCGGGCATTTATTTCTATACCCTAAGGGCTGATGGAATAACTATATCCACAAAGAAAATGATGCTTATAAAATAGTTAAATATCTGAAGATTATCATAACATCACAAAGGCTGACTTGTTCAGCCTTTTCTTATAATTAAAAAATTATTAAGTGAAAAAAAATGAAAGCTAACAAATACATTCTATTCTTCATTGCTGTATTTATAATTACTCTTTTTGTATATGCATTCCCTTATGGTTTCGTGGGAACAACAAAGAAACCGGGAAGCACTGTTGATGGATGTGTCTGTCATGGCGCATCAAACACACCAAGTGTAAGTGTAAGTATAATCGGACCGGACAGTGTTCAGACCGGAACAACTGCAACATTTACAGTGAGAGTCCAGGGAGGTCCTTCTGTTAACGGAGGTTTCAATGTCGCAGCCTTTAATGGTGATGTGAATATAGTTCCCGGCGATACTATGGTCAGAAAACAGGATGGTGAACTGACACATACTCATCCCAAACCATTTTCTGCCGGCTTGGTAAGCTGGAATTTCAGATACACTGCACCTAACAGTCCGGGCACAGACACTTTATATGCAACCGGTAACAGTTGCAATAATGACAATCTTTCAGATGGTGATCTATGGAACTGGAGCCCTAACAGACCAGTACGTATATATAATCCGATAGGTATAATAAACATCAGTGAAGTAGCTGAAAAATTCACTCTCTCTCAGAACTATCCTAATCCTTTTAATCCATCCACAACTATAGAGTTCAGTATAGCAGAGAAATCAGAAGTTATCGTCAGGGTATATGACATCTCAGGGAAAACCGTATCAGTTCCGGTTAATGAGATACTTCCGTCAGGAGTTTATAAGGTTAATTTCAGTGGTGAATCTCTTTCAAGCGGTATATATTTTTATTCACTTATTGCTGACGGAAGGTATATATCTTCAAGGAAAATGTTACTTGTAAAATAAAAGTTTTGTTTTAATGATCCGTAATCTGCCACTCTTACACAGAGTGGCTTTTTTGTTACAGAAGAGATCATTTAATCTTCATGAATAAATAATTAAATTTGCTTTATTGAAAAAGCTAAAACACAAATTATCGGCTGATAACCCGGTGAATGAGTTTGACGAATTTGTCCGGATAGTAAAACGTCTGAGAAATGAATGTCCCTGGGACAGAGAACAGAGTCATGAGTCAATAAGGCATCTTCTGCTTGAAGAAACTTACGAAACCCTTGAAGCAATTGATGAAAAAAACTATGAAGCCCTCAAAAAAGAATTAGGCGACCTTTTGTTACATGTTGTATTCAACGCAGTAATAGCTGAAGGGAACGGGAATTTCACTCTCAAGGAAGTAATTGAATCCATAAATAGTAAACTTATATCCAGACATCCTCATGTATTCGGAGAAACAAAGGTAAGCGGGAAAGATGAGGTGCTCAAAAACTGGGAAAGCCTGAAATTAAAGGAAGACGGAAGAAAATCTTTGCTTGACGGAGTACCTAAAAATCTGCCGTCATTAACGAGGGCTTACAGAATAGGTGAAAAATCATCTAAGGTTGGATTTGACTGGGAAAATGCCGGTGACTCATTCAGAAAAATAGAAGAAGAGCTGAAAGAGTTCAGAGAGCTTACAGAAAGCAAAAGGAAGTCCGACGGAAAATTTTCGGATGAAGACAGAGAAGAACTTGAGAAAGAACTCGGAGATATACTCTTTGCAATTGTAAACTATTCCAGATTCCTTGAAATCAATCCGGAAAATGCTCTGAGAAAGACAATAGAAAAATACATAAAGAGGTTTCGTTACATTGAAAATGAACTTGAAAAAGCTGGCAAAAACATAACTGATTCAAATCTTCAGGAAATGGATCATTACTGGAACGAATCTAAGAAGATATACAGATGAAAATTAAATTTTCAGTTATTACCCTTTCGGTCATTTCCCTTTTCTTAAGTTCTGTCACCTATACTCAGGACGGAAAGTTTTCTCAGGAGAAAATTGACACACTACGAAGAAAACTTGATGAAATATGCCAACCCATTAAAGCACAGGGGATTAAAATTTCAGCTAAGGTTATGCATGCAGACTACGGAAAGATACTCTATGAACTTGATCCTGAAATACCCATGATACCTGCATCAATTACAAAGATAATAGTATCTGCATGTGCCTTTTATAAACTTGGGGTTAATTATTATGTACCCACTATAGTTTATACTGATGATTCAGACATAAAAGACGGAGTAATAAACGGTAACCTTTACCTGAAAGGCTTTGGAGATCCTGATTTAAATTCAGGAGATATTGCATATCTTGCGGGGGAATTAGTAAAAAAAGGAATAAAGGAAATAACAGGGAATATAGTTGCTGATGAATCATATTTTGATAAAAACTATTATAATCTGCGCGGTGTCTATTCAGGTGATACCGGACCTTCCTACTGGCCATATGTTAATGCCTTGGCACTTGATAAAAACTCAGCTGCCTATGAACCTGCAACAACAGCAGCTTCACTACTTTCCTCAAATCTGATCTCACTTGGAGTTACTCATCAGGGAACATACGTATCTGGGATCACACCTCCCGGAGCCAAAGAAGTAGTGCAGGTAAGTCATTCCCTTTACGACATATTATCAAATCTCAATAAAGAAAGTGATAATCATTCCGCTTTGACAATCTTTAAAATGCTTGGAGCTAAATTCAAATCCAATCCCGCTTCACTTGAAGACGGACAGTCTGTAATAATTGATTTTCTCACTGAAATCGGGGTTGACAGATATTCATATGAAATTCTTGAAGGTTCTGGCTTAACAAGGTATAACAGGGTAAATGCGGAAGTTTACATGAAACTTCTGAAGTTTATGTATGATGACTTATTTCTTTTTGATTACTTCCTTAATTCGCTCACTATAGCTGGAAAGGACGGTACGCTGAGAAACAGAATGAAGGGGACTTCAGCTGAAGGGAACGTTTATGCAAAAACCGGCACTTTAAACAGTGTAAGCTGCCTTGCCGGTTATGTAATAAATAAAGACAATGAAATTTTAATATTTTACATAGCAATGAACGGACATGGAGGCAATGCTTTAAACATGCGTGCAGCACAGGATGATTTCTGTATCGTGCTTTCAGAATTTTCAAGGAAATGAAATTCAAACTAGTTTCCGACTATAAACCGTCCGGTGATCAGCCAAAAGCTATAAAGGAACTCACCGAAGGTTTAAAAAGAGGTGAGAAATTTCAGACTCTTCTTGGAGTAACGGGTTCAGGCAAAACCTTTACAATTTCAAATGTAATCAAAAACATAAATAAACCCGTGCTAGTCATGTCTCACAACAAGACACTGGCTGCACAACTTTATGGTGAATTCAAAAGTTTCTTCCCGCATAACAGAGTTGAGTTCTTCATTAGCTATTACGATTATTATCAGCCGGAATCCTATATACCCCAGACCGATACATATATAGCGAAAGACCTTTCAATCAATGAGGAAATTGACAGGTTAAGGCTCCGTGCAACCACAGCCCTGCTTGAAGGCAGAAAAGATGTAATCATAGTTGCATCTGTCTCATGCATTTACGGAATCGGAGCACCTGAAGAATATGCAGAACAGGTCCTTGTGCTGAAATGCGGTCAGAAAATCTCAAGGAATGAATTGCTGAGGAAATTACTTGATATTCATTACGTAAGAAATGACTATGAATTCAAACGTGGAGTGTTCAGGGTTCGGGGAGATGTTATTGATTTAGTCCCGGCTTATGAGGAGGATACTGCCGTAAGAATAGAAATGTTAGGAGATGAAATTGAAAGCATTACATATTTTGATAAAAACACAGGAGAAATTCTCGGAACTGATTCATCAGTTTCGGTTTACCCTGCAAAATATTTCGTCACATCACCGGAGAAACAGGAGAAAGCCATACAGGACATACTTGAAGAACTTGAGGAAAGGGTAGCTGAGCTGGAAAGACAGGGGAAATTCATAGAGGCTCAGAGACTTGAGCAGAGAACAAAATTTGATATTGAAATGATAAGGGAAGTCGGCTATTGCACAGGTATTGAAAACTATTCACGTCATATGGATCAGAGACCGCCCGGCTCCAGACCTTCTTGCTTATTTGATTACTTCCCTGAAGAGTTTCTTCTTATAGTAGATGAATCACATGTAACCGTTCCGCAGATAAACGG
>JAOADS010000090.1 GCA_026417195.1 Ignavibacteria bacterium
TATTAAAGTTAAAAATTAATATATAAAAGGTATAATTTTTTTTGTTTTGTTTGCGTAATCTTTATATTGAGGAAATAGCACTTCAAGTAAAAACTCTTCCAATTTTATTTTATTTATGAAAAAAATAAAAATAAAAGGTATCACAGATAAACTTAGTATACACTGGTTTATAATCACATATCCAAAGGAAATTACCATAAGTGAAAAATACATAGGGTGCCTTATGAATGAATATATACCATGAGTTCTGAGACGAGCTTTGGTTCTTGGAACTGGATTAGGAGTTACAGGTTGAGCAAAGTTGTATAAGGTAATCAGTAATAATATCAAACCTGCTGCTAATATAAATATCCCGGTAATTTTATACGTTTCAGATTCAAGTAGGTGCAGAAGTTTTCTTTCAAAATGAACTGATAAAATTAAAAGTAAGAAAAGCAGGAATTGAATATAAACATATTTACGACCTATCTTTCGGAGTTTTTCAATATCATTCATGAGCCTCATACCAAGAGGGACCGTAACCAATTTCTATGTCAATAGGAACATTAAGTTTGATGGCATGTTTCATTTTATTTTCAACTATCTTTATTACCTCTTCCAGTTCTGACTCAACACAATCAAAAACCAGTTCATCATGAACCTGCATAATCATTTTAGTTTTCATTTTCCTTTTTTTGAATTCCTGATGAATTTTTATCATAGCTATTTTAATCATGTCTGCAGCAGTTCCCTGTACAGGCATATTGATTGCTATTCTTTCATCTCTTTGCCTTACAACAGAATTTTTATTATTGATGTTAGGTAGATACCGTCTTCTGCCGGCCAGTGTTTCTGTATAGCCGTGTTTACGTGCAAACTCTTTCGTCTTCTCAAGCCAATTATTTACCGAAGGGAAATTCTGGAAATATGAGTCTATTATTTCCTTGGCTTCACGCTGGTCTATATTTAATCTGGAAGCAAGACCGTAAGCCTGTATCCCGTATATTATGCCAAAATTAACCTCTTTGGCTTTTCTTCTCATATTTGGATCAACCTCTGAGGGCTTGACTCTGAATATTTTAGAAGCTGTCTCTCCGTGAATATCTCTTTTTCTTTCAAATGCACTGATCATGTTTTCATCACCTGCAAGGTGAGCCATGATTCTTAATTCTATCTGAGAATAGTCTGCAGAGAGTATGCAGTTCCCTTTTACTTCTGGTATAAATGCTTTTCGTAGTTTTCTTCCTATTTCTGTTCTTATAGGTATGTTCTGCAGATTTGGATTAGTACTTGAAAGCCTGCCCGTTGCTGCTACAGTCTGGTTGTAAGACGTATGAACCTTTCCGGTTTTTTCATTGATTAAAGAAAGAAGTCCCTCCGTATATGTGGTTCTGAGTTTATTTACTGTTCTGTAGTCCAGAATTTTCACTGCGATAGGATGTTCTTTTGAAAGCTCTTCTAGGACTGCAGTATCAGTGGAATATCCTGTCTTTATTTTCTTTCTTGCTTGAAGCCCTAGTTTCACAAACAAAACTTCAGAAAGCTGTTTCGGTGAATTTATATTAAATTTTTCACCAGCCTCCTGGTAAATTTCTTTTTCAAGTTTTTTTTCCGCATCAATGAGTTCTTTGTTAATATCCATGAGTATAAGTTCATCTATTTTCACTCCGTGAAATTCCATATCAGCCAATACTTCAACCAATGGAAATTCAATTTCTTTACATAAACTGTCAAGATTAATCTTCTTTAGTTCATATTCCAATCTGTGATATAACCTTAAAGTAACATCAGCATCCTCAGAACTGTATTCGGCAGCTTTCGCATATGGAACATCAATCATAGTGAAAGTTTTTTTACTTTCTCCGGTAAGATTTTCAAACGGTATGCATTTATATTTAAGGTAAGATTCAGAAAGGTAATCCAGCTTGTAATTTGATTCCGGTTTCAGAACATATGCAGCGAGCATAGTATCAAATAAAACATTTTCAGTATTTATACCGTAATTCTTCATAACAAGTATATCATACTTTATGTTCTGTCCTATTTTCCCAATTTTTTTATTTTCCAGTAATGATTTAAATTCTTTAATCAGCAGATCCATTGAAATATCCGGTAATTTCTGTTTAGCACCTGTTCCGCCAAATAAATCTGTCTCGTTTTTCTCTGAAAATTTAAGAGGAATATAAAATGCCTGATTTTCCTCATATGAAACAGAAATTCCGCATAACTCTGCATTCATAGGGTTTTCTGATGTAGTTTCGGTATCAAAAACAAACTCGTCTAAAGCAGATAATTTTCTGCAAAGTCTTTTCAGCTCATTATCATTTTTTATAATGTAATATTTATGTGGATTTGTGTTTATATCTTTAAACTCTGAGTGTAATTTTTCTGACTCTGCTTTTTCAATTTTAACAGGGATTATATCTAATTTTTGTTCAGAAGAGTGTAACTTCTTTAATAATGTCTTAAATTCCAGCTCTGTATAAATTTTTTCCAATAACACTACGTTTTTGTCGGAATAGGTTAAATTATTTAAATCAAGTTCTAAAGGTATTGAAGTATTGATAGTAACAAGTTTCTTTGAGAGATAAGCATCATTTTTGTAATTAGTAAGATTTTCCTTGAGTTTAGGTTTTGTGATCTTATCTATATTTCTGTACAAATTATCCAGTGAGCCAAATTCTTTAATTAATTGCGAAGCTGTTTTCTCCCCTACTCCCGGAACTCCGGGAATATTATCAACATTATCGCCCATAAGAGCCAGCACATCTGTTATCTGATCAGGTGTTACTCCGAAACGTTCCTTCACTTCTTCCGGACCTATAATTTCTACATCGCTTTGCTTATTCCCCATGATATTACGTGTAGGCTTATATAGTCTTATGTTTTCATTCACCAGCTGCATGTAATCTTTATCTGCTGTTACCATGAAACTCTTGATACCTTTCTTTTCAGCCTGCTTTACTATAGTTCCTATTATATCATCTGCCTCATATCCGTGCTGTTCAATCATAGGAATATTATATGCTGAAATTATCTCTTTGATTTTATCAATCTGAGGTACAAGATCATCTGGCATAGCCTCTCTGGTAGCTTTGTAGTTTTTGTATTCCTTATGACGAAAAGTAGGTTCATCAGTGTCAAAAGCTACGGCAATATAGTCTGGCTTTTCATCTTCAATAAGTTTATTCAAAGTATTTACGAAGCCGTAAACAGCGGAAGTATTTTCTCCTTTTGAGTTTATAAGGGGGGTTCTAATCATAGAAAAATAAGCCCTGTATGCAAGAGCCATACCGTCAAGAATAAATAATCTTTTTGCCATATACTGCAAATTAGCTAAACGGTAAGCATTATTCAATGAAAACAACGTATATTGCCATCCATATTTTACAGAAAACTTAATAATGAAATCGCTTAAATGAGTAACTCTGCTCAGGCAAACCACCTAATATTAATATCAAATTAGTTACAACATTGATTTTTGATAGAAAAAAAAATATTTTTAGATATGAGATGATAACCAAAGAGTTTACTGAAAAAACATTAATTAAATAAACTTGAAAAAGTATTTTCTAATATTAGTTTTAATAGTCTCATTTAACTTATATTATCCCAGTTCTGTTTCTTACAACAATCTTAACAGACATAACATAGAGTTTACGGAAAAATCTGTGAGGGAAATTGAGGAGAAGGAATATTTAAGAAATAAAGTAAAAAGGTATTTAACTTTATCTGTTCTTGTTAAAAGAGTTTACTTGATTAACTGTTCCGGATATACAGATACGAGTTAGTTTCATCCATATAGTTCCCTTTCAATCGTTTCACAGATAATATGGCCAATAGTAATATGACCTTCCTGAATTCTCTGTACGTTGTATGATGGAATAATAATTTCGCAGTCAGCTATACCCTTGAGCTTACCGCCTGAACCACCAAGGAAAGTAATTGTTTTAATTCCAAGTTCCTTTGCTTTGTTTACTGCATTTATGACACTCTGGGAATTACCACTTGTTGAAATTCCTATAAGGACATCTCCGGTTTTACCCAAACCTTCAACCTGACGGGAAAATACATTATCATATCCTATATCATTAGCACCTGCTGTGAGAAGCGATGTGTCAGTAGTTAATGCTAATGCAGAAATAGCCGGTCTATTTATATCATGTGATAATCTTATAATAAGTTCAGTAGCCATATGCTGTGAATCAGCTGCGCTGCCTCCATTTCCGCAGAACATAATCTTACATCCTGAATTCAGACTGGATTTAATTATATCTATTGCCTCAAAAACCTGATATTTGCAATCTGAAAGTATTTTTAACTTTACTTCTGAACTCTCTTTAAGTGAATCATGAAAAAAATTTTCTCTGTTAAACATTCCCGGATATTCTTTGGTTAATTATTTCTGCTATTCTGTTTGAAACGTTTGTTTTATCTTTAAATATAGAAAAAGATTTCCCGCCAGTATTTTTCCTCCGGACAGGATCTCTGATCAGTGTAGTTAAATTTTTATATAACATTTTAGTATCAGATACACTTATTCCCCCACCGTTTTGCACTAACCGAACAGCATCTTCAGAAATTTTCTCATTTCCGAAAAATACAGGTAAACTATAAACAGCAGCTTCCAACACGTTATGTAATCCGTTATTTAATCCGCCACCGACATATGCCATATCAGCATATTTATATAATCCCATAAGGATACCTACGCAGTCTACTATTATTATATTTTCATTTCTATAACGGGATAGCTCGGAATATCTGATGCTTCTGAGATTGGGATATTTGACTCTTAGATCATATTCTATACTTTCAAGGTTATCCTCTGAAGGTTCATGAGGCACAAGTATCGTTAATAACGGATGTTTCTCAGAAATACCATTAGTGGATATTTTATCAAGTACCGGAAATATTATTTCTTCATCTTTATTCCAAGAACTTCCTACTACAAATACTGTTTTGTTTTTTAAAATCTCTGTAGGAATTAATTCTGACGCTTTTATTCTTTCTGTTGCCTTGTTTATTCTTTCATATTTTGTGTTTCCAAGTATGATAACTTTTTCAGGAGAACCAGTGAGTTTAATGAATTTCCTTCTGTCATCTTCACTTATAACTCCGATGATATTCAGGTAACTATAAATAAGTTTCTTAAACATAAGTGAAGGATAGAATCTCCAGCTGAATTTCCGGTCTTCATAAGAAGAATTTATTACAATGGAAAATATATTTCTTTTATATATTTCCTTTATCAGATTAAGCCATATGTCGTATTTAATAAATATTACGGCTGACGGATTAACGATATCAAGAAAGTTAATTACATTACTTTTCTTGTCAAAAGGTAAATATGTTTTAATAATCTGAGATGTAATAGAGAAATCAAGTTTTGCGTGGTTATAACCTGATGATGAGAAAAAAGAAACTACAAAATTATATTTTTGATATTTATCTAATTCTTCAATAAGAGGTTTAGCCTGTTCAAATTCACCTAATGAGGCACAGTGTATCAATATATTTTTTTTAGATAGATCAAGTTCATTAATTTTAGCTTTTAAATTCCTGAAAAGATCTCTCCGACCTTTTAATGAAGATTTTATTTTGAAATTGAAAAGACTTAGAAGTAATATCCCAGCCTTAAATAACGGCAGAAAAAGGAAATTATAAACTAAATTCCAGATATGTTTCATTTTAATAAAGTTTAATTCACCAGAGGGTGAACTAAACTTCCATTATCTCTTTTTCTTTCTGCTCTACAAGAAGGTCTATTTCCTTAATATGCTTATCAGTAAGTTTCTGTATCTCATTCTCTGCATGTTTTCTGTCATCTTCGGAAAAATGCTCACTTTTTTCAGCCTTCTTAAGTTTATCTATTTCATCTCTGCGTATATTTCTGACTGCTATCCTGCCATCTTCAGCGTATTTCTTCACCAGTTTTACAAGTTCTCTTCTTCTTTCCTCATTTAAAGGAGGTATGGGAACTCTGATCAGGTTACCATCATTAATTGGATTCAGACCTAAATTTGCGTTCATAATTGCTTTTTCTATAGCTGGTATAACGCTCTTATCCCAGGGCTGAACAGTTATTGTATGAATATCTGGAGTACTAAGACTTGCAACCTGGTTCAAAGGGGTTAGATTACCATAATAATCTACTTTCACGGCATCAAGAAGATTGGTAGTAGCTTTACCTGTTCTGATTCTAACCAGTTCGTTTCTGACATGTTCAACAGCTTTGTGCATTTTATTATCTGTTTCTTTTATTATATCCTTAATCATTTTTACAGAATTAATTTTTTATTATGGTTCCTATGTTTTCTCCAAGCATGATATTTCTTAGATTATTTCTTTTATTCATGTTGAAAACGATAATAGGTAAATTATTTTCTCTGCATAAGGCAAATGCTGTCATATCCATGACTTTGAGATTCTTTTCGAGAGCTTCTTTGAAAGTTAATTTTCTATACATTCGGGCATTTTTATTTTTCTCAGGATCGGAATCGTAAACTCCGTTTACTCTTGTCCCTTTAAGTATTACATCAGCACAGATCTCAAGAGCTCTCAAAACACCTGCTGTATCTGTTGTAAAATAGGGATTACCGGTACCTGCACCAAAGATAACTATCCTCTTCTTCTCAAAGTGTCTCATAGCCCTTCTCCTTATGAAAGGCTCAGCTATTTTATTCATATCTATTGCAGAAAGTAGTCGTGTAGGTATTCCCGATTTCTCAAGGGAATTCTGAAGTGCAAGAGAGTTGATAATTGTAGCAAGCATACCCATGTAATCCCCTGTAACATTGTCAATTCCCTGCTGCTGAGCAGATAACCCTCTGTATATATTACCGCCTCCTATAACAACACCTATATCAATTCCCAGTTCATAAACCTTCTTTATTTCTTCAGTGAGATAGGTTAGAATATTTACATCTATGCCGGATTCATTTTCTCCGCTCAGTGACTCACCACTAAGCTTAAGAAGTATCCTTTTATAGCTAGTTTTGTATTTCCTTGACAAAACGGATTTATTATGATTCCAGAGTTTCGCCTAACTGATACCTGATAAATCTCTTAATCTTATATTCACTACCGTTTTTTTGAGAAGCCTCTTTCAATATTTCTGTAACACTTTTACCCGGTTCTTTAACAAATTCCTGATCAACCAGACAGTTCTCTTCAAAAAATTTCTCTACTCTGTTAGAAGCTATTTTTTCAGCTATAGATTCATTCTTACCTTCATTTATTGCCTGTATCTTGTATATTTCTTTCTCTTTCTGAATCATATCGTCAGAAATCTCATTCCTGCTGACAACGATAGGTTTAAGTGCAACAACCTGCATAGCTATATCATTTCCAAGATTAATTCCTGTTTCATCTGGAGAACCGGATAATTCCACCACAGAAGCTATTTTATTACCTAAATGATTATAAACACTAAAGTAACCATCATCAGTCTTCAGATAAGACATCCGTTTAAAATCAATTTTCTCGCCTACACTCGCAGTAGTTTCATCTATTATTCCCTGAACAACTGGAAGAAACTGAGATATTTCATTGCCTTTATAGGCTAAAACTTCACTTACTATTTTGTCAGCAAGCTTCACAAATGCGTCGCTTTTAGCAACAAAATCTGTTTCACAGTTTATCTCAACAATTGCGGCTTCTTTTCTGTCTTCTGAGGATTTGGCAATTACAATACCTTCTTTTGCAATCCTGTCACTGCGTTTTTTGGATGTAGCAGCACCTTTTTTACGAAGATATTCAATAGCCTTTTCAATATCTCCGTTTGATTCAATGAGAGCTTTTTTGCTATCTGTTATTCCTGCACCGGTTTTTTCTCTTAACTTTTTAACTAAATCAAGTGATATTTCCAATTATTACTCCTTATTTTAAAAATTTGTTTTATGATACTCCCAATGCTTCAGAGTCCTGATGACTTTCGGTATTTACTTCATTTTCTGATTCAGAGCCTATTCTCTTTGCATTTATATTTTGTTTGGTTTCTATAATTGTATCTGAAATAGCTTTGGTAATAAGTTCGATTGACTTCACTGCATCATCATTAGCCGGAATTGGATAATCAATTAACTCCGGATCACAATTTGTATCAACTATAGCATAAATAGGAATACCTAACTTTCTTGCTTCTTCTACTGCTATATGTTCTTTTTTAACATCTATCAGGTAAATAGCTCCGGGTAACTTATTCATTTCAAGAATTCCACCAAGTACTTTTTCAAGTTTCTCCTTCTCCCTTGAAAGGATTAATTTTTCTTTCTTCTGGTAATTATCCATAGTTCCGTCAGTTTCCATCTTTATAATATTATTGTATCTCTTTATACTCCTGCGTATTGTTGCAAAGTTAGTAAGCATTCCTCCAAGCCATCTCTCAGTAACATATGGCATGCCACATCTTAAAGCTTCGTTTTTAATAACCTCCTTTGCCTGTTTCTTGGTACCTACAAAAAGAATTATTTTACCTTCTGCAACTACTTTCGCAAGTGAGTTACGTGCTTCTTCTAAAAGCTCGTGAGTCTTTTTAAGATCTATGATGTGAATCCCGTTTCTTTCCATGAAGATGTATTTCTTCATTTTGGGAT
>JAOADS010000091.1 GCA_026417195.1 Ignavibacteria bacterium
GTTCTCCATTATATTTATAACCGTAAATATAGCCGTAACCTACTGGATTTCCTGTGGACCATGTGTTCGCAAGTATATTAAGTTCATTTGAATATGTAAATCTGCCAATAACTACAGTTGATCTGTAATGGCTGACTCCTACACGGGGCCAGTTAGGAAGAACCTGAAAACTGTGGTTATAAAGAAATAAACTTGTATCATATTGATTTCCATGTTTACCATTTACAAATTCAAAAAAATTGTCTCTGTTTATGTCTGATGGTATTATGCTACCGTAACGAGATTGCTGATTTTCAATATAAGCCCTCCTCGTAATCTGTCCGTTTAAATTATATGAAACATTCCTCACCCTCATTAGTGAATCAGATTTTTGAGAAATTAAAATAAAGGTTGAGTCAATATTACTCTTGTCAATATAGAGAGTAGGTGAAGAAGCAAAACTTAAATAAGATGAATCATAGTAAACAGGCCAGTTTGATGAATAATAATTACCATTATGCCTGAACAGATGAAGTGCAGATGAATCACTTCCACTGGAAACAGTTTTACTTGTAAAGACTATAATCTCAGCAAATCCATCTCCATCAACATCACCAATGGCTGGAAAAGCATTAGTTGCCCCAGCCACCGACCTTGGCCAGCCATTTCTTATTATTCCATTATACTGAAATACACTTACTTCATTTAAACGGTTAACTATAATCTCAAGTTTACCGTCTCCGTCCAGATCATAAAGACTCAGCGTTGGTGCCAGATTGTAATTATCATCGCTGTAGGGTACTGGAAAACCTGGAAGATTATTACCAAACCTATCTATTACAATTACCTGACCCTGAGCTAATGATGTCCTTATTGCTATATCAAGAGTTCCGTTATTATCCACATCCCCTGATGCATACGCTGTTATTACTCCTGTAAATGCTTTCGGAAAACCGGTAAGCTCATTCCCATCTGATTTTATTACATGAAGATAGTTAAGACTACCGGCAACTGATACAAATACTATCTCTTTCTGTCCGTCTTTTTCTAAATCTGTTATTAATGGTATGCCACTTACTAAAAATGGATCTTCTCCATGAATGATTTTTGGAAAACCGGGATAATATACAGGCTGCTGACTATAGGATAAATATGAAAAAATTATATAAACGAATAATAATCTTCTCATTGCCTTAATGTTTAAGTTAAAGGCTCCGGTGTAACCGGAGCCTCATGAAAACTAATTAATAAGGCGGACTCAACATAATTACTATATCGTTATTGTTATGATGATAGTGATTTAATAACTGTCCGCCCTGATTATTATTAGGGCTTGGCGGATAATATACATATATATCATAGTAACCTTCTTGAAGTGCAGCACAGGTTCTGCCTGGTCCATCCGTGCCCGTAAGTAGCCTTTCAACCCGCTGCCCATTTTGATACCACACAACTTCAGCCCCGTTTACAGGTGTATTAGGTTGAGCATCCTGAACTACCTTTACACAACACGGAGGTGGGGTTTCGTTCTCGTTTGCCTTTAAATCTACGAATACTGCAGCTATCACAATCAGCAAAGGGATACATAATAAAATGAGTCTTTTGACCATTTTTTAATCCTCTCAGAATTTTAGAGAATTTATCAGTTAAAGGGCTTATAGAGAAATAAACAGAACGCTACAAACGTAACACATACCCAACCAGTTATCAATTCCATCATCAAGGTCAATTTCAGTGACTATAAAAAGTAGCGATGAGGGTTATGTCCGTCTGTAGTTTGTCATTCCCGCTGTAGGCAGCTATCTGATTCAGAATCCCACAATGTTTACATTCCCTCCTGCTATATTATTTTAGAAATAAACAGGGAATTATTGATAAAAGGTAGCCTGGTATTTGTCAGTATGATATAAATCATATATAATATGAAATTTATTTTATAACATTGCAGAATATCCATTGAACTTCAGCCTTTTTGAAAAACTATTTCCCGGAGGTCAATGTGTTAGGCTTTTTGAAAAAATTTTAGTTAGTAAATTTAAAAAATATTTTATAAGTTTGTAAATTAAGTTTGACCGCATTTCTATACTACAGCGGGTCTTATTCAGAACAGGTGTTTTCTATTTAATGAAGAAATTTCTACTTGATTACGGGATAAAGGTTCGTTTACCGGTAATTCTTTTCGTAATAATAACATCATTTGCCATAACTTATTACGTTTCCTACGCTGAGAGAAATAACATAGGCTACCAGCCTGAGCAACCCATTGCATTTTCTCACAAGCTTCACGCAGGAGACATGAAGATTGATTGTCAATACTGTCATGTCTCAGTTGAGAAATCCCGTTTTGCCAGCGTTCCGTCAGTGAATGTCTGTATGGGTTGTCATGCTGTAGCCAGAAAAGACCAGCCGGAGATTCAGAAACTTACACAGTATTATAACGAAAATAAACCCCTGCCTTGGATGAGGATTCACAGAGTTCCGGATTTTGCTTACTTCAATCACAGTGTTCATGTTAATAAAGGAATAGAGTGTCAGAGCTGTCACGGAGAGGTTCAGAATATGGATACACTTGCCGGTAATAAATATAAATCAGTAGCGCAGGTCAGTTCATTTACTATGGGAGCCTGTCTTGATTGTCACAGAACTGCCCACGATAAATTTCCCGGACTTCCAAATTTAAGAAAAGGGCCTGAGAATTGTTCAGCTTGTCACAGATAATGAAATTAAAAACAGATAAAATAAAAAGAAGAAGTTTCTTTAAATACCTGGCAGCTGGGACAGCTGTAATGTATATGATAGGAAGAAATTCAGTGGAAATTATAAAATCTAAATTTGCCAAGAGTAAGTCTGTAGAAGTAAAAGAGAATCCCCTTGCTGTGAAAAGAAATTATCAGAAAGATGGATAAAGGAGCGGATAAAGAAAAGAATTTAAAGTCTGACGGACAGACTTACTGGAGGAGTTTCTCTGAGCTTTATAATAATAAGGCTTTCAGAGATGCTTTAAACAGTGAGTTTTCTTCGGAAGAACTTAATGGTCTGAGAAAAAACAGTAAGTCTTCGCTTTCACGAAGACGCTTCCTTGCACTTTTAGGAGCTTCAGCAGCCTTTGCAGCAGCCGGTTGTTCAAATTACAGAGGTAAAGGGCAGATAGTTCCTTATAACAAAAAGCCTGAGGAAGTAACATTAGGAATTCCGAATTACTATGCTTCCACCTGCACTGGTTGCAGCTCATCCTGCGGTATTCTGGTTAAAACCAGAGAAGGCAGACCAGTGAAAGTTGACGGTAATCCGGATCATCCGGTAAACAAAGGGAAGATATGTGCTAAGGGACAGGCAAGTATAGTTAATCTTTACAACCCTGAAAGACTTAAAGAGCCTATGGTGAATGAGGGAGGAAGATTTATACAAAGTGACTGGAACAATGTTAATTCAAAAATAAAGGAAGCTCTCAGTTCTGCGAATTCCTCAGGTAAGCAAGTAGCCCTAATTTCTCACTCCGTTACTTCCCCGACATTTAAAAAAATAATTGAAGACTTCCAGAAAGCATATCCTGTAGCTAAATTATACACATATGAGGTTTTTAATGAGTCAGCCAGAAGATCTGCGTGGGAGAAAACATACGGTAGGAAAAGTTTACCGGTATTAAAACTTGACGAAGCAAGAGTTATACTTTCCCTTGAATCAGATTTTCTGGGAACTGATCCCAATCACATTGAGAATACAAGGTTATTTACTTCAGGAAGAGACGTAATGAGCGGAAAGGAATTCAACCGTCTTTACGTCGTTGAAGGAGCTGCAACCCTCACAGGATTTAATGCTGACTACAGAATAAGGCTTAGAACAGATGCAATTGAGGAATTTGTACTATGTTTGATTTCAGAACTAGTTGTTAAGCGAAAGATTTCCCCCTTTGCAGGCGATTCTCAGGTTCTTTCAATGCTTTCAGGCTATAAGCTTGATGAATTTGCAGCGAAGCATAAGCTTGACCAGAAAGTCCTTAATTACCTGCTTGAGGACCTTTTGAAAAATCAGGGTTCAGGAGCAGTTATTGCAGGTGATATGTTGCCTGAGTCAACTCATATTGCAGTTAATTTTCTCAATGAGGTTCTTGGTAACTCAAAACTTTACTCCAGAGAAAGTGAATCTACAGATGTCCATCCGTTAAGTACAAGTGATGAAATTGAAACTCTTATCTCATCACTTAATAGCGGAAACGTTGATGTTGTGATTCATTTAGACTCAAATCCGGTTTATCACTTTTCACCAGATTACTCTTACAGGGAGCTTCTGAAAAAGGTTAAAGTGGTAATCACTTTAACTGAAATGATAAATGAATCTGCTGAGCTCTCAAACTTTATTATTCCCCTGAACGATCCTCTGGAATCATGGGGTGATTATAAAACAAGAAGCGGATTTTATTCTCTTCAGCAACCGGTCATAGCTCCGCTCTATAACACAAGACAGAAAGAAACTGTTTTGCTTGAATGGACAGGCAGGAATTATTCCGAAAATCTTTACCATGACTACCTGAAGGAGAACTGGGAGAAGTCAGTTTATCCGATGCTTGGTACTACTGCGTCCTTTGATAAATTCTGGTTCGCCTCTCTCCACGACGGAGTAGCATTTATTCAGGAGAAACCGGAAGCATCTGGACTGAGTTTTTCAAAGGATGCTTTCCTGAAATCAGTTCCTATGAAAGCTTCTGACGGATATGTTTTGCTTCTGCAGAACAATAATACGGTAGGCGACGGACGTTTTGCGTCAAACGGATGGCTTCAGGAACTTCCTCATCCTATATCAAAGGTAACCTGGGATAATTATGCAGCAGTATCTCCTCAGGCAGCTTCGGAACTGTCAGTTAACTCGGATGATCTTGTGGAAATATCCGTTAATGGCAGGAAACAGGTTTTCCCGGTGTTTGTTCAGCCCGGTTTAGCTGATAAGGTGATAGAGGTATCACTTGGCTACGGAAGAACAGCAGCAGGTGTAGTTGGAACAGGTGTGGGAGTTGATGCCGGTGTTTTAGTTTCAGCAAAACCAGCAATATCAGATCGTTTATACAATAACATTTCAGTTTCAAAGGTTTCAGGTAAATATGAACTTGCATCCACGCAGGAACATTATCCGATAGATTCGGATCCCTTGCTGAAAGATATTCACAAAAGAAGGGGAATAATTCGTGAAGGGACCTGGCTTCAGTATAAGGAGGATCCGAAATTTCTGGAGAAAGAAAGACATAAAATGGATCTGTCTCCTATAAATAAGCCGCCGGTTTATGCAAGAGAGGATTATAAAGGTTATAAATGGGGTATGGCTATAGATATGAATAAGTGTACCGGATGCGGAGAATGTATTATGGCATGCAGTATTGAAAATAACATTCCTGTAGTCGGCAAGGATCAGGTGATTGCAAACAGGGAAATGATGTGGCTAAGGATTGACCGTTACTACTCAGGCACACCTGAAGCACCCAAAGCAAGTTTTCAGCCTATGCTTTGTCAGCAGTGTGATTACGCTCCTTGTGAAAACGTATGTCCTGTTGCTGCAACCACTCACAGTGAAGATGGCCTGAACGGAATGACCTACAACAGATGCGTGGGAACGAGATATTGTTCCAATAACTGCCCGTATAAAGTCAGAAGATTTAACTACTTTGATTTCAGAGATCATTTTAAAGACTCATATCAATACAGTGAATCATTTGACCTTATGGCAAATCCCGAAGTAACAATCAGAGCACGTGGTGTTATGGAGAAATGCACTTTCTGTGTCCAGAGAATCATGAAAGAACGTGAGGATGCCATACGTGAAAACAGGGAAGTAATAGGTTCCAATGTTACAACTGCATGTCAGGATGCTTGTCCTTCTGATGCAATAGTATTCGGTAACGTTAATGATCAGGATTCACAGGTTGCTAAATATCGTGAACATGAGCTTGGTTATACTGTATTGGAGGAAATTAAAGTTGCACCTAATGTAACTTACATAGCACGCTTGAGAAATATTTTTGAAAAAGAATAATAAAATTTAACCACCACTGAAATTGAGTTTTGATGCTACATATACCAGAGAGCTTCCTCTTGTTGAAGGAAGAAGTTCATTCAGGGAGCTGGATGATGTAATAACTAAACCTTTGGATACAAAACCGTCCGTGAAATGGTGGATAGGCTTCGGTATCAGTTTCACTGCCCTGATGATAGGAGCTGTCTGTCTGGGTCTTACATTCTGGATAGGTATAGGTCTCTGGGGAAACAATCAGCCCGTCGGCTGGGCATTTGACATAATTAACTTTGTTTTCTGGATTGGTATAGGGCATGCTGGTACGCTTATATCAGCAATACTATTTCTTTTCCGTCAGAAGTGGAGAACGGGTATAGCGCGTTTTGCTGAAGCTATGACAATTTTTGCAGTTATGACTGCAGGTATATTTCCGGCAATTCACACCGGACGCCCCTGGCTTGACGGTTATCTTTTACCATATCCCAATCAGCACAGTCTTTGGGTAAATTTCACTTCTCCTCTTCTATGGGATGTATTTGCAGTTTCAACCTATTTTACAGTTTCATTTGTATTCTGGTACGTTGGTCTAATTCCAGATTTTGCCTTGTTACGTGACAGAACAAAGAGCGGTTTTAAGAAACTCATATATACAATACTAAGTCTTGGCTGGCGTGGTTCAAACCGTCACTGGCAGCATTATGAAAGGGTTTATCTGATACTTGCCGGACTCTCAACTCCGTTGGTATTATCAGTTCATACAATTGTCAGCTTTGACTTTGCTGTCTCCGTTCTTCCGGGATGGCATACAACTATATTTCCTCCTTATTTTGTTGCAGGAGCTATTTTCTCTGGTTTCGGTATGGTTTCAACTGTTCTGATAATTGTACGTAAGGTTTTCGATATGGAGCATATTATTACTATCAACACACTGGAGAAGATGAATAAGATTTTGCTTGCAACTGGTACAATGGTAGGATATGCATATATTATGGAGTTTTTCATAGCGTGGTATAGCGGAAATCCGATTGAGCTTTTTGTTTTCATAAACCGTGCCTTCGGACCATATGCCTGGGCTTACTGGATTATGTTCAGTTGTAATGTATTCTTCCCGCAGCTTTTCTGGTTTAAAAAGATCAGAAGAAACATATCAATCACCTTTATTCTCGTATTGCTTGTTAATGTAGGTATGTGGTTCGAAAGATATGTAATCATAGTTACGTCGTTGCACAGGGATTTCCTGCCTTCAAGCTGGGGAATGTATTTCCCGACAATTTATGACTTCGGAATACTGCTTGGAAGTTTCGGACTTTTCTTTACGCTTGTATTTCTTTTTGCAAAGACTTTGCCTGTTGTAGCTATTTCTGAAATAAAGGCAGTAACAGAAGGGGCACAACCCAAACATCATTGAGATATGTAGTGAGAAATTTGAATGATATCAGGAATATTAAATAAATTAAAATCCAGCTCTGATAAATTTCTTGAAACGGAGCCTCGCTCAGATAAGCTCTTTGCCTTAGGAGCCTTGTTTGACAAACCTGACGAGATAATTCATGCAGCTGAGGAAGTTTCGGAAAATTATAAAAAGTTCGATGTTCTTACTCCATATCCGGTTCACGGGATGGACAGAGCAATGAAGCTTCGTGAGACAAGCATCGGATGGGTAGGTCTAGCTGCAGGCATGAGCGGAACTTTACTTGCCTTCATTATGATATGGTGGATGGTTGGAGTTGACTACAGAAATATTTTCGGAGGTAAGCCATATTTCAATATTCCGCCTTCAATACCAATAATGTTTGAAGTTACTGTCCTGCTTGCCTCTTTAACGCTTGTTGGCTCTTTAATTGCAATTTTTTCAAAATTGCCTGCAAATGCAAATCCTTTAATGGATACAGAGTTTCTGAAAAGATGCACAAGTGACAGTTTCGGTATATACATAGAATCTTCTGACAGTAAGTTCAATACTGAGGAAATAAGATCTCTTTTCAGAAGTCTGGGAGCAAGGGAAATTCATGAGATTTACTTTCCCGTCTATGACAAAGGTGATACAGAAAATCCGATTCTTAACTTCAGATTTACCGGAGGACTTGTGTTGATCGGGATCATTACAGCTGGGATTACATATTTCATCTTAAATGTATTGCTTTTCCTGCCACCTTTTGACTGGATGCATGAACAGCCCAGGGTGAATCCCCAGACTCCAAGTACTTTCTTTAAAGACGGCTGGTCTATGAGGAAACCGGTTGAAGGAACAGTTGCACGAGGTTTTATTCCCTATGAGTTCAAAGGGAAACATGATTCACTTGTTATACCTTCAGCAAATCCCTTACCTCTTACAAAGGAGGTTATGGATAAAGGTAAAAAACGTTATGATACTTACTGTTCTCCATGTCACGGATACTACGGCAAAGGTGACAGCAGACTCAGGGGACAGTTTCCTGTTCCTCCTACATTACATTCTGAAAAAGTAAGGAAATGGTCTGATGCGAATATATATCATGTTATTACTAACGGTCAGAACGTTATGCCGTCTTATGAG
>JAOADS010000092.1 GCA_026417195.1 Ignavibacteria bacterium
ATAAGAGACAGATGTTTGACTGAACGATGTTATAAGGTGGATCCTCTGAAAGAAATCCGTCAGTTTGTATATGAAAGAAATTTCCTCCGTAATTTCTGAAATCTCTGAAATCCTGAAGTGTTTTAGGTGATTCATAAAGGACATTATATCCTCTGAAGAATGAATTGGTTTGCCATTTCTGAAATTTTGTATTGGAAAAAAGGGGAAGGGCTAATAACAGAATTATAAAGGTTTTCATAAGCTGAAATTAGCTAAATTTCAGTGGATTTTATATACACTAATAACGTTAGTCCGGACATTTTCTGTTCCGTTGTCATCCTGAGAAGCGTAGTGATGAAGGATCGGTGTGTTTGAGGTATGTCATTTCCGGAATGAATTGACGGGCTTAGAATAACAATGCCATCTGTCATTCCCGCGAAGGCGGGAATCTGAAACGAGATTTCCGCCTGCGGCAGGCATGACGGGAATGGTTTGAGTAGTAAATGTTACATCGTGTTGTTAATCCTGAGTAACGAAGTGAAAGGGCTCAGAATGACAACTCTTGAGTTTGAATGATAAACGTATGGTAATGACAGAGAATGAAATTTAAAAATCCCAGCCGAAGAAAAACTGATGAAAATATCCGTCCTGTAATTTTGTAAAATTTTTCTCTATACGTTTTCCAAAATCATATCTCAGTGCTATTATATAAAAAAGATTTGCCCTTATACCTAATCCCAGACTTCCTAAAGTTTCCTTATATTCTTTGTCCCATGCATTTCCTATGTCAACGTATGCAGCACCTCTGATATAAGGTAATGCCAGATCAATTCCGAGCGGGAATCTTAATCCTACGAGATCAATCAAAGGAAATCTAAGTTCGGCATTTGCAATGAAAGCCTTACTTCCTCTGATTGAAAATCTTGGCCAACCTCTCAGATCCCAGCTTCCTCCCATAACCCATCTTCTGGATTCTTTACCTTCGTTTAAAAGAAACTGTAATCTCGTGCCTATTGCAGTAGCTTCACTTAACCTGAAATATCTTCTGTAGTCAAAAATAAATGTGTAATAATTAACGTTGCCGAACTGAATGTCAGTTGTATATGCAATGGTAGTGTTTAAACGGTTTCCGTCAATTGGTCCGGTTGGTCCCCATATTGAGTTATCCCTTGTGTATGAAAGAGAGTTTGTAAGGAGAAGTGCCCTGCGGTTAATTTTATCTTCTGTGAGGCTGCGTCTTGAATTTGCCAGAGAGATGCTTGCCTCTATTCTTCTGAAGAATGAAAGAGGGTAACTCATAGCGAAGTATCCGCCGAAGGTCCTTTCAAAATATGAAAATGCATCTCCGAAGTCATATCTTGTCCCGGAAAGGTGATATACACCGTATGCATAGTTAAGCCTCTGACCCAGAGAAACCCTTGAAACGGCAACATTGAAGCTTTTGAAAAATTCTGCTCCTGTTTCAGAGTTATTGTAAACCAGAAAATAATACTGATCATTGCCAAGCAGATCACTTAATGCGAGAATTCCGCCGGCTGATGCTCCGAAAACAGGATCTGCATTTATATTGGTGGTGGCAATATCAAGAGAATATTCTCTTTTGTATTTCAGCTCATTTTTTCTCGGGATCCCTCTGATTTTATTCCACTTCCAGAGTTCGTTTATTTTTCCGAAGTTTAAGGAATAAACTGATTTCGGATTCTGAATCAGGCTATCTTCAGTTTCCATTAACCTCACGGATAGTTTTTTGTTTTCAAAAGATGCAAAGATGATTTTTTCATTACCTGCCCAGCGCGGGTCAAAAGCTGCAGTGGTGAAGTTCGTGATTTTCTTAGTCTGAGCCCCTGAAATTTTAAGTATATTATCTTCCTCGGTTATATCAGCAAGCCAGATATTCTGGATTCCTCCTCTTGTGGAAGTATAAACTATTTTTCTCCCATCAGGTGAGAAGTCTGGTGAAAAATCAACCTGATCGCCGCTTGTGAGATAATGAATTGATTTGTCTTCATATCTCATTATAAAGAGGTTATAATTACTTTCCTTACCTGCATATGTGCGATCAGAAGAAAAAACCAGATATTTTCCGTCCGGTGAATAGTTAGGGTCACGGTCATCATAATAATCATTTGTTAAACGTTCTAATTTTTTATCTTTGATGCTGAATTCATATAAATCACATTTGCCTCCGAAGTCCATCGCTGAAAAAATAATTTTACTTCCATCTGATGAAAAAGAAGGTGAGTTTATCTGAACAATATTATCAAAATGAAAGCTCGTTATCAGTTTTTCATTCTTAACGTCATAAAAGTGAAGGGCATCTGATGCTCCGCTTTTGGTAGAAAATGCCAGAATCCCTGATGCAGAGATATCAAGCCCTGTTCTGAAATAATGAAATTCTTCAAACCTTTCCGATTTCTCACCTTCTATAACAGTTATTACTTCTTCAGGTTTTTTTAGGTTAACTTTAAAAAGACATGTGTATCCTGTTTTGTTTCCTATAAAATAAACTTCTTCCTTCTTATTATCTTTATAATATGCGGGCTTGTGACCGAATCCTCCGGTATAAACCGGGGAAGATACTGCTGATGGTGCGTCCTCTGAAGAAAATTCAGTGAAATATTTTTTCTTCAAATCGTAAAGCCAATCTCTGTCAAATGCACGGTAATCCCTGCCTATTGTTTTTTCCATAACTGTTTCAAAATCCTCACTCATCCAGATATTTTCAATAATCTGGAGAATTTTTTCTTTACCATATTTTTCTGCAATATACATAAGAGCATTCTGTCCCATTTTATACATAAAGAAACTTCCGTAGAACCTTTCCCAGTCATCAAGTCCAACCATATAATCGTTAAGTACTGCGTCCTTGATTATCATTTCAGCAGTGGCATCCCACTCTGTTGACCAGTATTCAGCAAGTCCTTCTGTGAACCAGAGAGGTGGAAGTCTGTCCAGACTTTGTCTGTGGAGTCTTAATATGTTACCTATTTTTGCAGTCATAAATACATGACATAGTTCATGTCTTATTACATGTCTGAAGTTACTCAGGGAACCGTCAAAGGGGATAACAACCCTGCCTTTGATAAATTCAAAAAAACCTCCCACACCATCCGGTATAAGCCCGGGTGTTGTATTCGTTTCCCTGAAATGAGAAGGTGTTGAGTAAAAAATAATCGGAACGGTGTCTATAAGCGAATAATTGAAGTTCTGCTGGTGAATTCTGTACGACTCTTCGGCATATGCAGCTCCGATTTCTGCAAGCTCTTTCATTTCAGGATAGTAGAAAATCTTAAAGTGTTCAGTTGAAAGAGTATGCCAGTTAAAATTGTTATACTGAACTTTATTTCTGCCGAACCCTACGTACTGAGAGTAAATTGAAACTGTAAATAAGGATAATAATATAAATATTAACTTTCTGATCATTACAAAACTTAAAATATTCTTTGTTTTATTTAAATTCAATCAATAAAGGTAATAATGGTTTGATATATTTATAAGTTTTCAGAAAAATTACAAAAAATCATGAAATTAATGTAAAAAATACCAAATTTAGCTATTGCGTATTGAAATTAATTTATATAAAGGCTAAATTTGCATTACCTCATCTAATTTAATATAATCGGAAGGAGATAATTTATGCAAAAAATCTTTATTGCTTTATTTTTAATGGTCTTCGCTTCTGGAGTTAATGCTCAGTTTAAAGATTACCGTGTTAAGGGAGGCGTTCAGTATAATGTAATATCCCCAAGCGGAGAATTTGTGAAAGATCTTAGTTCGTTTCTTGCAAGGGGCTGGCTTGCATTTGAATTAGGGAGATATATTGATGTAGAATTAGGGGGAGGATATATGAAATGGAAACAGAAAGACCAGTATAACGGAAATGGTGAAGGAAAAGTTGAAGCTGAACTTATCCCCATTGATCTTCGCTTCAGGCTTGAGCCTTTTGGAGGTTTGAAATCCACGAAGTATGTTAATCCATACGGATATATTGGTGCAGGTATGGTTAAACATAAAATAAAGTCAATACCTGTATTCAGTTCATACAAATATCCATATGATAGCACTGATTCTGATGCATGGCATGCATTTTTCCCTGCAGGTGTCGGACTTGAAATCAGACTGGCTAAACAGGTCATACTAGATCTTCAGGTTGGAACTGCAACAACTCTTACAGATAAAGTTAATGCAAGTGTAATAGGTGATCCCAAAGACGGCTGGTTTAACTATGCTCTCGGATTAACCGTTACAGGCAGAGGAGGAAGAGAAGACTCAGACAGGGATGGTTTATATGATGATGAAGAGGAAGATAAATACGGAACTGATCCGGAAAATGCAGATACAGACGGAGACGGACTTAAAGACGGAGAAGAAGTTAAAACATATAAAACCGATCCTAAAAATCCGGACACAGACAATGATGGTCTAAATGACGGTGATGAGGTGAAGAAACATATGACTAATCCTCTGAACGCAGATACAGATGGTGACGGACTTAAAGACGGAGAAGAAGTTCTAACTTATGGAACCAATCCGTTGATAACAGATACAGACGGAGATGGTCTGACAGACGGAAGTGAAGTAAGAACTTACAATACCGATCCTTTAAAACGTGATACAGACGGGGACGGCTTAACAGATGGTGAGGAAGTAAACAAACACAGAACCGATCCTCTTAAGGCAGATACAGATAACGGAAGCATTGATGACGGAACAGAAGTAAGACGCGGAACCAATCCACTTGATCCCTCTGATGATGTTAAGAAAGAAGAAATAAAAGTAGGTGAAGTAATTATACTTGAAGGCATAAACTTTGAGACAAACAGTTCAAGGATTACGCCAGAGTCTGAGACAATTCTGATGAAAGCTTATAATACTATGAAGAATAATCCCGAAATTGAGGTTGAAATCAGCGGACATACTGACAGCAGAGGTAGTGCTGAGAGGAATCAGAAATTGTCTGAGGACAGGGCAAATGCTGTAAAGGATTGGCTTGTAGCTAAAGGAATAGATCCAAAGAGGATTACTACAGTTGGTTACGGTGAAGACAAACCAATTGCTCCCAATGATTCTCCGGAGAATATGGCTAAGAACAGAAGAATAGAGTTTAAGAGAATTAAGTAATCTGTGTACAATACACTAACTTCAGGGCTGTCTCTCAGAGAGAGACAGCCTTTTGTTTTATGAACTACTTTATTCTTTTTATACTGCCCGTGTCCGAAATGATTAATTGAGAATCTGGGAAATCTTTCTCAGTAAGTTTTTTAATCAGGCGGGCTGCTTTATGTTCTTTGTCTATGTATGGTATTCCTCTGTTTAACTGATGGGCTGAGATTATTTCACCTTCCAGGAATTCACCGTTATTATTTATTTTAACTTTGAGAATAGGTGCATAACCAAGCGGACCTGACAAGCCGAATTTAGCATAAGTACAGAAGTTTCCCAGTGAATATGCTATGATTCTGTCTTTATAAAGCTCAACAGCTCTAGGAACGTGAGGTCCATGCCCGAAAACTATATCAGCACCGGCATCAATCATTTTATGCGAAAATTCGTAAACATTGCCCCGGTTTTCACCTAAGTAATATTCCTGTTTCCTGTTTACTCCGGTAGCTCCGCTTCCTTCTGCTCCTCCGTGAAACGATACAATTACTATTTTACATATCTTTTTAAGATTTTTTACTCTTTCTTCGGCAGCCTGAAGGTTTAACAAGCTCTGTGTTCCCACATTAGGTGCAAAAGCTGTGAATCCGAAACGGACTCCCTTCACTTCAAAAATTACCTCAGGTTGTTTTAAATAGCCTGCATGTTTTATCCTGTATCTGTCTAAGGTTTTCATAGTTGATTCCCTGCCTGTTTCTCCCATATCACCTGAGTGATTATTTGCTACGCTCATAACGTCAAAACCAGCTTCTTTGAGATAGCCAGCGTAATGCTCCGGCATGCGAAATGCAACACAATTTGAGGGATTTAAGCATTGTTTAGGAGTTCCACCGGAATTCAGCAGCGTACCCTCAAGATTACCTATAGTTAAGTCCGCGTTTTGTAATATTTCCTTAACGTTGTCAAGTATATATTTCCCGTCATCAGGCGGAAGTGACGAAGAAGATGGATAATTAGTTCCTAACATTATGTCTCCCACCATAATAACTGAAAAGACTTCATCTATGGAGTTTTTCTGTTCTTCTCTGAGTTCAGGTTTATCTTCCGGAATTTTTGTTTTATCGTTATTACATGAGAGAAGAACTGTAATTAACAGACTGACTATTTTATAAGTCCGAGGCATATTTTAGCTCTTATAATTCTTTTTACTGATGAATAAACCTGTTCTTTCAGTTCCGGATCTGAATTAATTTTTTTAATTACAGAAGTGATGAGTTCCTCTTCATCAGGAGGCATTAATATCATATCACAACCTGCAATAACTGCTTTAAGTGACTGCTGAGGTATTTTGCTAACTGCTTTCATGTTCATCGCATCGGTTACTATTATCCCTCTGAAGCTAAGTTCTTCTCTGAGCAGTCCCTTGATTATTTTACCGGAAAGTGTGGATGGTAGTCCCCCTGTATTATATTTTTCGTTGTTTCTTATTGAAATGTGTCCAATCATTACAGAAATAACTCCGGAAGATATGACATGTCTGAAAACTTCAAGTTCCGGAAGTTCCCCATCAATAAAAACCGGACTTTTGTGTGAATCCCCTTTAACGTTTCCATGACCAGGGAAGTGTTTGGCTGTAGCTATTATACCTTTTTCCTGTGTGGCTTTTACAAAAGCACCAGCTAGTTCTTCAGGATTTTTTCCGAATGACCTGTTGCCAATAACCTCAGAGTTGAAAGGGAAATCGCAGACCGGCGCATAATTCTGATTAAATCCGATTTCTGAAAGTATCTCTGAAATTTCGCCTGCTATGATATAGGATTCATCGCTGGAGGATATGCTGCCTGTAGGATTAAATTTTTTAACATTATAAATCTTGTTGTTTATAAGACTTGGTTCACCGTCAGTTGAAAATATCAGAGGCAGTGCTCCGGAATTTTCTGCAACGGTTTTAAATTCATTTATAAGTTTTTTCAGTTCTTCTTTTGTGCCACCGAGTAACAATACTCCGCCGGCTTTTTTTCCTGAAATCAATGCACTGATTTCCTCCCGTGGTTTTCCCAGATTTCCCCCGCATACAACTATCATCTGTCCGATTCTTTCGTAATCGCTTAATCTATTAAATAAACTATCAGTTTTCTTGTCGAGTAATTCACTTGATGTAAAATAATCTGAAAGAGTGAAGGAGTCCGTTACCCTTTCGTGGTTTAACGTGTCTTCTGACTTAAAGCCGCATCCTGATAAACATGAATAAATAGAAAGATATGAAATAAATAACAGGTTCATTTAACCGATTTAGTACTAAAAATTAAAACAAAGATAAGTCTATTAAGGCTTACATTCCATTTACTTCAACAGACATTGTTTTGGGACTTTATACTTTCAGCATTGTTGAATAACTTACAGAAAAATCAATTCAAATTATGAGGGGAAAACTTATTTATACCGGCAAACCAGCTAAGAGTTTTAAATTCAGACATATTAAGTATGATAAAACTTCATACAAGGCAACAATAACAATAAACAGGGAGAAAGTTCTGAATTGTCTTAATCTTACTACTATAACAGAGCTTTCCGCTGCTTTCAAGGATGCTTCCTGGGATGATGAGATTGCTGTTATTGTTCTTACGGGAGCCGGCAAACGGGCTTTTTCTACCGGAGCGGACCTTGAGGAACAGCAGGAATTTTTCGTAGGGAATCCGAAAGACTACTATAAATGGATGTATGAATTTATTCAGTTACACGAAATAATGCGTAACTGCGGAAAGCCAATAATTGCAAGGCTGAACGGAATAGTCGTTGGAGGAGGAAATGAGCTGAATATGAGTTGTGATCTTGCAATAGCTGCAGACCATATTTATATCAGACAAGTAGGAGCAGCAAGAGGAAGTGTAGCCGCTGCAGGCGCAACTCAGTTTCTGCCGGTTTTAGTAGGTGACAGGCGGGCAAGAGAAATTTTATTCCTTTGCGAGGAAATACCTGCAATGAAAGCCCTTGAATGGGGGCTTGTCAATCAGGTTGTTCCTTACAATGAACTTGACAAAGCTGTTGACATTATGGCTGAAAAGCTCTTCAATAAACTTCCTGAATGTCTGCGTTACACAAAACAGCAACTTAATTTCTGGCGTGATTTAAGCTGGCATACTACAATAGGTCATGCAAGGGAGTGGCTTTCTATTCATAATCTTTCATATGAGGTAAGAGAGGGTATTAATGCATTTAATGAAAAAAGGAGTGTGAATTACAGAAAAGTCAGGAAAAGAAAGTGAGATAAGTTGGATGTAAAGCTGATTATATCTCTTGCAGGACTTTTTCTCTCACTACTTTTTCCTTTGCTGGCACTGTCTCTTATACACATCT
>JAOADS010000093.1 GCA_026417195.1 Ignavibacteria bacterium
AGCTAGGGAACTTGTAGGACTAAAAGTAAGAAATACCTCATCTCCTTGGATAGGCTCTCTTAGAACATTAGTCTTTGCAAGAAGTGGAACGGCCGGTTCAAATGATGTTGAAAGGTTCCGATTGTTCTGGGACGTTAATAAAAATAATATAGTCGACGCCGGCGACAAGCTTTTATATGAAACACTTTTCAACACATCTAATCAGATAGTTATGGACACCATTAAATTTAAAATTACAGACAGCCTGAGACATATCATACTTTGTGCTAAAACTAAATCTACTGCTAATGCTTCAAACACAGTGATTTTAGGAATGCCGAACAATACATATTTCAGGTGTTATTATACAACCAATGCACAGTCAGCAAACTTTCCTTACGGAACTACAGTTGTTTCAAACGGTAATATTGAGCAACCTCTGGTATTTTCTCTTTCCCAGAATTATCCGAATCCATTCAACCCGACAACAATAATTACATATTCTCTAGCAAAAGTTTCCCGTGTTACTGTAAAAGTTTATGATGCAATAGGAAGAGAAATAGCTGTTCTCATAGATAATATAAGAGATCCGGGTAATCACAGAATAGAATTTGATGTTGATTTCTATAAAAATAAAAAATTGTCAAGTGGAATTTATTTTTATAAAATGGAAGCACGGTCTCATGAAAACGGCTCGCTTTATTTTACAGACATTAAGAAAATGATCCTTGTAAAATAATTCTTACCTAAAAATTATTTCTATTAGCCCCGCAGCAAATAAAGCGGGGCTTTTTATTTATATTAGTGGATAACGTATATATGGTATATAATACCGTTATAAAGTTATAAAATCAGCATATTTCTGTGTTTAATTAAATTTATCACTAAAAACGTTATTGCTTTAAGTAACTTAAAATACTACCTTTGTATCACTAAATCAATTAAACTTTAAAGTGATATGAAAGCAATTAATTTTCTAATTTCTGCATTTCAGGCAACAGTGGTAGTTTTATACATACTGTTTTATAACGTGCAGTATTTCTGGTCTTTGTATGGAACTGTCCAGAACATATTAAGTCTTGTATCTAAATAATTAATTTAGGCAAATTTCATTCAAAAAGATTAATTACTCTCCTCAGAGGTTCCATCTTGCTTCCAAAACTCGTGTATAACTGCAAAGTTTAGTGACTTGATTATTTAAGCTATCAGAGAAATATTGATTATGTAGTGAATAATTTGATAAAGTATATTCTTATTTCTCTCATCTTACCATATAAGCTTCTTTCCCAACCTGTTATAGGAAATATTTCTGTTTCCGGAAATTCATTTTTCAGTTACAGGGAAATTACTAACATGATGAATTCAAATGAAGGAAAAATATATAATCATGATCAGCTGAAACTTGACTTACAAAATATAATTGGAAGTTACCAGAAGGCTGGCTTTATAAATTGTTACGTTAATTACTTAAATATTAGTTTCAGTGACGATTCGTCTGAAGTTTACATTTCAATTGATATAAATGAAGGTAATAGGATCAAAATTGGAGAAATAGTAATAAACGGAAATAAACTCCTTAGCAAACAGGATATTTTAAATGAACTGGAGGACATAAAGCCCGGTGAAATATTAGATGAAGTCAAATTAAAATACGGAATTTCTAAAATTATCAATATCTATGAGTCAAAAGGATATCCTTTTGTAACACTCAGTGTAACTTCAATTGAAATTTATGGAGCCCCTGGAAATGAAAAAATAAGGCTTAATCTTAACATTGAAGAAAATGAAAAAATGATAATCGATAATATCGTGATCGAAGGAAATTCAACGACACGTCGCGAAACAATTTTACGTGAAATGAGAATCAAGGAGGGTGAAACTGTAACAAGAGAAACACTTATTCAGATAAGACAGAATCTTGAAAATACTGGTTTCTTCGAGAACGTGAGCCTTCCGGAAATTAGAAAATATAATAATGAGACAGTTATGTTCATAACTATTAAAGAAGGCAACACCAATACTATAGACGGAATACTTGGTTATGTTCCTCCTAAAGAAAATCAGCTAAAAGGTTATTTTACAGGTCTGATAAAACTTTCCCTTAAAAATATCTTTGGCACCGGAAGAAGATTAGATGCTGGTTTTGAAAAACTTGAATCAAGAACACAATATCTCGAACTTAGTTATCAGGAACCATGGATACTTGGATATCCTTTAAAAGTATCCGTAGGCTTTAATCAGAGAATTCAGGACTCATCATATGTTCACAGAGGATTTAATTTTAAAACCGAAGCTGCTATCAGTTCAAGGTTCACTATAACTGGAATAGCTATAGCTGAAAGAGTAATCCCAGATTTTTCAGCAGGTATTCTGAATCAGTTTGACAGCAGAACTGTTTCTGCAGGCATTGAATTAAAATATGATTCAAGAAATTACATTTATAACCCTTCATCAGGTTTTCTTTACAAAACAGGTTATGTCTTAGGTCAGAAAAAAATTTATAATGCTTCTTCTTTTCAAGGTTTAAATCCTTACTTATCTGTACAAAAGATTTCAGCAACTTTTGATTTCTACTCATCATTTTTCAAACGCCAGACCTTATTGTCTGGAGTTAAAGCAATAGAAATCAGGCTACCACAATATGAAATTTCGGACTTATTCCGTCTTGGCGGTCTTTCCACAATAAGAGGCTACCGTGAAGGACAGTTCCTTGTATCCAGAGCAGTATGGATGAATATAGAACCCCGATTCAGCATAACAAGAAAAAGTTTTTTGTTTGCATTTTATGACGGTGGATATTACTTTATCCCTGATAATTTAAGCACCGGTAAGTCAGTAAAGAAAGACTTTATTTTCGGATATGGAATTGGGATTAGAGTTGAAACTTCTCTTGGAATAATCGGAGTAAGTTATGGATTAGGAAAAGGGGATTCAATCTTGGATGGTAAATTACATTTCGGCATATTAAATGACTTCTGATTAAGCCTCAAGCAGAAACCTTACTTAAAGAATTTATTTCGTCTCTCAGGGTTTTAGCCCGTTCCGTAACAGAATTCATATAATCTTTCAGAGATACTTTCGGTGAACAGGGATAGATTATTTTTCGAGAAGAATTAATTAAAAAGATATTGTGTTTAAGAACTCTCATAAGATCAGAAAGAGAATTTTTCTGTGCCCCTATCCCGGGAATAAGAACAGGAACATCTTTAAATTTAAATGTAAAATAGTCTATTTCTTTCAGATGATTTGCTCCCATTACAAATCCGATCTTTTTAGAGTTCCACCCAAGAGACTTTATAACTACATGTTCCCAGAGAGGTCTGCCCGATATTTTCAAAAACTGAAAATCCCGGGAGCCGTAATTTGAAGTTAAAGCAAGAAGCCATACAAAACGGTTTTTCCTTCTCAGAAAAGGTCTTACAGAGTCTTCTCCCATATAGGGACTAACAGTTAATGAATCATAATTCATAAAATCAAAAAAAGCATCTGCATATTTTTCAGATGTATTTTCTATATCACCTCTTTTGGCATCAATAATTGTTATCAGATTATCTGGGATATACTTCTTGGTATCAATTAAGGCATTCCATCCTTCTGTTCCTTCCTTTTCATAGAATGCAGTATTAAGTTTATAGCCACATACGTATTCAGATGTATGCTCAATTACTGCTTTATTAAATTCCAAAATAGGATTATCGTAACTTAGGAAAACTGAAGGGATTTTTGACTTGTCTGTATCAAGGCCTACAATCAGATGAGTTTTGTTTTCCCTTAATACCTTCTTAAGCTTCTTTATGAAAAGCAATGTTAGTTATATTCCTTCCTGTTCCTGTATGCGTTGAGAATTATACCTAGCATAATCATATTAGCAAAAAGAAAAGATACACCATAACTCATAAACGGAAGCGGGATTCCTATTACAGGCATTATCCCCATAATCATTCCAAGGTTAACCATAATGTGGAAAGTGATTATACTTGCAAAACCAATGCAGCATAGAGAAAGAAAACTGTTCTTACTGAAATAGGCAGTACTGATAGTATTCCATATCAATAAGAAAAACAATAGAACCACAAAAATTGAACCTATGAAACCAAACTCCTCTCCTATCATGCAAAAGATAAAATCAGTCCATTGTTCAGGTATGTATTTTAACTGAGTTTGAGTACCCTGCATAAAACCTTTTCCTGTTAAACCTCCTGACCCGATGGCAATTTTAGACTGAATAACATTATATCCTGCTCCGAGAGGATCAAGTTCGGGATCAAACATAGACATGATTCTCTTCTGCTGATATGGCTGCAGTTTACTGTAAAACAAATTAACTGACAAGCCGGTAATTATGCATATTGACAATAAAACAGAGGAAACAAGCAACTTTCTTTTTAATATTAAAAGGATTGCTACGATTAAGATTAATGAGCCTATAAAATACCAAGTCCCGAGGAATCCGCAAATAGCACTTAATGCTGGTGCAAGTATGAAAAACAAAATGTGGTTTGGCAGCCCAGCCCAGTAAAGCATAGGCAGAATGATTGCAAAGAAGACCAATGCAGTTCCCATGTCAGGCTGCAGCATAATAAGAAACACAGGTATAAGAACTATTCCAACTGCATACAGAAAATCCCTTGGGCGGCTTATGTCTGTATCTTTATGTTTGTTTGAAAGGAAAAAAGCCAGAGCCATTACGGTAGCAACCTTTGCAATCTCAGAAGGCTGAATTCCAAAGCCTCCGATATTAAACCAGCTTATCTGCCCTTTTGTTTTTTTACCTATAACTAAAACTAAAATAAGCAGTAATATTACAAATCCGTAAAACAAATAAGATGACATCATCAGATACTTGGGTGGCAGATACATCAAGAATAAAACCAGTATTATACCTAAAAGTGCTGATATCAGTTGTTTCTGAAAATTACCTGAAACAAACTCATTGTTGAAAGTTGCACTATAAATCGCAATTAGCCCGAAAGATATAAGACCAACGGCGCTGATAAAAATAATTAAATTAAACCTGTCAAATATCTTAGTCTGCATTTCTAATCTGAATCTACACTTTGAAGTTCGGAATCGTCATCTGTACCGAACAGATATTTAAGAATTATTCTCTGAGCTATCGGAGCTGCAACAGCAGCACCAAAGCCAGCATTCTCAACCATAACACAAATTGCTATTTTTGGATCGTCTGATGGAGCATAAGCTATAAACCAGCTATGATCTTTCCCATGAGGATTCTGAGCTGTGCCCGTTTTCCCCGATATATCAACCATAGACGTTCTTATTTTTCTGGCTGTTCCGTTACCCTGAACAACAAGATACATACCTCTTTGAATAATTTTGAAATATTCCTTGTTAATTGGAAGTTCACGCTTTTTATAGCTAACAGGTATAAGTTCTCCCGTATTAGGATTTTTAAGAAATCTTACCAGGTGTGGTTGATAGAAAGTCCCGGAATTTGCAAGAATAGAAGTATAAACAGCCATCTGAAGGGGAGATACTCCAAGTTCACCCTGTCCTATTCCAAGACTTACAACATAACCCTGAGTCCAGCCCTTAGGACCATAAACTCTATTGTAATATTCTGTTGATGGCAGAAGACCTTTAGTTTCTTCAGGGATATCTATTCCTGTTTTCTCGCCGAAGCCTAACATTCTGCTGTATTTCGTCCAGTTATCAAGTCCTATCATTAAAACCAGCTTATAGTAAAATACATTAGATGACTTTTCAATGGAAGTGATGAAACCGGTGTTCCCTGTAGCTCCGTGATCTTTAAAAACTCTGTCTCCGTACTGAAAACTACCACCACAAAATATTGTTGAATTTGGCTTCATTATTCCTTCCTGAAGAGAAGCAAGGGCAGACACCATTTTATATGTTGAACCGGGAGGATATCTGGTCTGGGTAGCACGGTTAAATAATGGCTTTGAAGGATCAGTATTAAGTGCAGTCCAAACCTGTGATGAAAGTTTACCGCTGAAATAATTAAGATCATAGTCTGGTTTACTAACAAGACATATTACTTCACCGTTGTTGGGATCCAGAGCAACTATACCACCGGACCTGCCTTCAAGCAGTTGTTCAGCATATTTCTGCACTTCTGAATCAATCGTTAATATTAAATCCATTCCGCTTACAGGCTTAATATCATTCTCACCGTCATTAAGCGGTCCCACCTCTTTGCCTCTATAGTCCTGAAGTATGAATCTGTAACCTTTTTGCCCGCGAAGGTATTCTTCATAGCTTGCTTCAATCCCTGTAGTTCCTATTAAATCACCCTGTCTGTAATAATCTCCAGACTGTTTCTTCAGCATACTTTCAGAAATTTCTTTGGTATATCCAATAATATGTGAAGCCCTGAAATCAGTCGGATAAAGTCTTATAGGTTCAATGCTGTAATCAACACCTTTGATAAGTTCGCGGTTTTCTTCAATAAAAGCTATTACACTGAAATCCACATCCCTTGATATTCTTGCCGGAATAAACCGGTTGGTCCCTTCAATTTTTCTCAGATTATCCCGAAGTTGCTCGGAGGACATTCCTAACAGGGAAGATATCAAAGCAATATTAGATGTATCGAATTCGCTTTTTGTGATAGTAACCGTATATGAAGGTTTATTATCAACAATAAGTTTATAGTTCCTGTCAAAAATAAGACCTCTGGCCGGTGTAGTAATTATAGTTTTTACTGAATTCTTCTCAGCCTCCTTGTCAAATTTTTCCGGATTAACTATCTGAAGTTGTACCAGCCTTAAAGTAATAACTGAAAAAATTGCAAACAATACTAAGTAATAAAGATTTTTCCTTTTGTTAAGGTCCATCACCTACGAAACATTTTCTTTCTTGCAAAAATTACCGGAATAACGCTGAAAATCATGGTATAAAATGAAGTTGGTATTATGTATCTCAGGAAAATATCCGTTATCTCAAGACCTGAACCCTGGAAATAAATGAAATAATAAATAAAGTTACTGCAAAATGAACATATGAAACATGCAACAACAAATACATAGCCGCTCAGATATTTATCAATTTTATTTTCATTCATAAAGAAACCCGATATAAACCCCGCTGTAGTTTTAGATAAAGCCATTAGTCCGATAAAAGAAAAACTCATAAGATCTATTAAAAGACCCGTTATAAAACCTGAGAGCGAACCCCCTATCTTTCCTTTATTAATTCCGGTATATACAATTCCTATTAAAACAATATCCGGTGTAATAGAATATTCAGTTACTGAGAAAATCCATATAAGAGTTTTCTGTATGAGAACAAGAAGAAAAAGTATTACAGCATATTTCAGATATTCTTTCAAATATTCCGGCTCATTTTAACTTCTTGGTATATTTTTTCTCAAGTTCTTTCCTTTCTTCATCTGGTAAATATGTAAGCACAAAAACTTCCTCAAGAGTTTCAAAATTCACAAAAGGCTCAATCTCAATTTTCTTAAATAGATTATCAACAGTTCCGACTTCTACTGTATAACCAATAGGGATACCCGGAGGGAAAGTGTTACTGTAATCAGAAGTAATTATAACATCTCCTACCAAAACATCTGCACTCTTTGATACATTTTTCATCTGGATCCTGTTATTTTCACCATCCCATGAAATTATTCCATCTACTCTACTTCTTTGATTCTTGGAACTCACCTTGAGGTCTTTGTTTAAAAGTATCTGAACTATGCTGTAACTGGAACTGGTTGCAACAACCTTACCCACTAAACCCTTATCTGTTATAACGGGCATACCTGAAAATACAGAATCGCTCGTACCTCTGTCAATCGTAATATTATTCCTTGTCTGAATAAGTGTTTTGCCTATTATCTTCGCAGATACAGTCTTAATGGGCATGCTCATCTTAAACTGTAACATTTCCCTCAGGCGAATATTTTCGAGTTTAGCTTCTTTTAGTTTGCTTAACTCTACGGATAAATTTAAATTAGTTTCCCTGAGAGTTTTATTTTCATCCTCAAGTTTAAAATAATTAGGGATGAAAGAAAAACTATCCTGAACAGTACCTATTACAGCAACAGCAGCAGCTCTCAGAAATCTTATCTGAATATTCTGATTCTGAAAAATCAGAATTATACTTATTACAATTAACGCGGAGAAAATAAGATATTCTTTGAAATTACCGATATAGGTAAACAGAATTTTCATCCCGGAAGGATTGGAATATTCAAAGAATTTTGAGCGGAATAAATAAGCTTCACATTAAACTTTAATACTTTTTGCTTCTGATTAAAACCTTGCTGTATTTATCAAGGTCTTCCAGAACTTTACCGGCACCTCTTACAACAGCAGTAAGGGGATCTTCAGCAACATGAACAGCAATCTTTGTTTTCATGTGCAGGCGTTTATCAAGTCCACGGAGTAAAGCACCGCCACCGGCAAGATAAATACCCGTACGATATATGTCAGCAGCCAGCTCGGGTTGCGTCATCTCAAGGGCATTAAGT
>JAOADS010000094.1 GCA_026417195.1 Ignavibacteria bacterium
CTATGAAAAGTTGTACCATTATAGAAACCAGACTTTACAAGTTTTTTAAAATTTGCTGCATGCTGAGGGGCATCCTTTTCAAAAAGTTCTATTTCTATGTCCCCCATACTTGTTTTTAGAATAATAACATTTGCCTCATCTGATTCAGTTGTATCTGATTTAGTTTTCATTGTATCTGTAGTTTTATTTTCCTGTTTCATACTTTGAAGCTGGTTATTGTTCTCAGACTTGTTTTCCTCAGTCTTTGGTTTAGGCTGATCCTTTTGTTCGGAGCAGCTGAATAGAAAAGGGAGTAGTAAAAATAACGAAATAAATTTTAATTCTCTCATTTAATATATCCTTTCTAATTATGTATGATATTGAAATATAAAAATACTAAAACAACAACTCCAAGTAAAATCCTGTAATAAATGAACAAATTCAGACTGTGAGTTCTCAAATATAGCAATAAAAACCATATTGCGATATATCCTACCACACCTGAAACTATTGTAGCTGTCATTAAACCGGCAAGACTTTCTTCCGTACGGAAAAGTAATTCCCATTCATCATAAAGTTTATATAAACCACTGATTAATATTGCAGGAATACTTAAAAGAAATGAAAATCTTGCTGCTGACTCCCTGTTCATATTTCTGAAGAAAGCTCCCGTTATTGTAGCACCTGAACGAGTAGTTCCCGGCACAAGAGCCAATGCCTGAAAAATACCTATGAACAATGCATCAGCAAGGGTAATCTGACTGATTTCACGTGTTTTTTTTGAAAACCTCTCAGCAAATGCCATAATGAAAGAAAATATAATTAAAGTCGCTGACATTACATATAGGCTTCTGAATTCATTATCAATCAAACTTTTAAAACTATAACCAGCTATCAGAATAGGTATTGTACCAAGAGCTACATTGAAAAATAACCTTACTCCGTCAGAAGAAAAATCTTTCTTCTTCAAAGATAAGAAAAAAGCTTTCAGCATCATTGATATATCTTTACGAAAGTAAATCACTATAGAAGCCATCGTCCCTATCTGAATTACTGCAGTATATGCCGAGCCAATATCATCCCACCCGAAAAATGAAGGCATAATCCTTAAATGAGCCGTACTGCTTATGGGGAGAAACTCTGTAAGTCCCTGTATAATTCCTAAAACTGCTGCTTTCAATATCTCATTCAAAATCTACCTCCGTTTTTTTATTCAGAATATATAACCAATTCCTAATCTTAACCCTACGCCATAGCCGCCAAGATTTACCTTTTCATCAGAGGAATTTGAAACAAGATAACTGCCATTCGCCGCTTTAAGGGAATTATACAGGTTTCCGTAAATGAAAGCTGATATCAATCCCGAAAATCTTCTGGAGAGCAAAGGCTTATAGGTAAATTCACACCTTAAAGAAGGTCCTGACGAGCGATAAGTAATCAGATTTGTAGTGCTGATATGATTTTCAAGTATTTGGAAATGATAACCAGCCCCGAGTCCAAATCTGAAACTATACCTCTTTTTATTAATGACATAATTCAAAAATAAATAAGGCTGGTGAATTTTAATTATATGGTCGAAAACATAAAATTGATATGTATAATTTGAACTTCTGATAAAATAAGAATAATCAATTTTTGCCGAAAAATTAGAAGATAGAACGTATTCTCCGGATAAAAAAAACTCAATACCTGTATTAAAAGATTTTATACTGTCTGCAGAGGAAAAGGATAATTCACGTCTCAGGTAATCATTAAAAGAGGGGGTATTACCATAATTAATCCCCATACCTCCGCATAAAGAATACTTATATTGCGTGTATGAATCATTACTTAAAAGTAGGAAAAGGATAAGTAATGCAAAACATACACGACTACACATCCAAATTTTTAACATACTTAGCGTTTTCTTCTATGAAACGACGTCTCGGTTCAACTTCTTCGCCCATCAGGGTTTCAAATATCTTGTCAGCTGCTGCTGCGCTTTCTATTGATACCTGTAATATAGTCCGGGTCTCGGGATTCATCGTCGTATTCCACAACTGTTCCGGATTCATCTCCCCAAGACCTTTAAACCTTGAAACAACAACTCCTTTGCCATATTTACCTTCTGTATTTTCCTCTTCAGTTTCAGAAGAAACATTTCCTTTGTTTTTTGATTGTCCGTTTACTTTAAACTTTTTGAGGATCTGATCCTTTTCAGCTTCATCATATGCGTAATAATCATTCCTGTTTATTTTGATTTTATATAAAGGTGGCTGAGCTATATACAACCTTCCTGATTCAATTATTTCTCTCATATACCTGTAGAAGAAAGTCAAAAGGAGAGTTCTGATATGACTACCGTCAACATCGGCATCACACATAAGTATTACCTTTCCGTATCTGAGTTTAGACTCATCAAATTCATCTGAATTGCCAAAACCTGTCCCCAGTGCAGTAACTATAGCCTTTATCTCGTCATTTTCTATTATTTTATTTATTCTTGCCTTTTCAACATTAAGGATTTTCCCCTTTAAGGGAAGTATCGCCTGAAAACGTCTGTCCCTGCCCTGTTTTGCAGAACCTCCCGCAGAATCACCTTCTACAAGATATATTTCACAATGTTCAGGATCGTTAATCGAACAGTCAGCTAACTTACCCGGTAATCCCGAAAATTCCAGAGCATTCTTTCTTCTTACAAGCTCACGTGCTTTTCTGGCTGCCTCACGTGCCTCTGCTGCTCTTATGCATTTCTCAATAATCTTCTTAGCTACTGAAGGATTCTGTTCAAGGTAGTCCTGAAGTCCTTCGCCGACTATGGTTTCAACTATACTTTTAACCTCGCTGTTACCAAGTTTGGTTTTGGTCTGTCCTTCAAACTGAGGTTCCGGAACCTTCAGGCTTAAAACACAGGTCAGTCCTTCCCTGAAATCATCACCGGTTAACTGTATTTTGTCGTTTTTAATTATATTGTTTTTATATCCGTAATTGTTAAGCGTTCGTGTTAAAGCTGTTTTAAATCCAACAAGATGTGTGCCTCCTTCATGAGTATTTATATCATTCACATAAGTAAATATATTGTCTGTGTACGACTCATTATACTGAAAAGCCACTTCAACCTGTGTATTATCACGCTCACCTCTGATGTAAATAGGCTCTTTCATAAATGACTTACGTGTAGAATCTATATATTTCACAAATTCTATTATCCCGCCTTCAAAGTGAAAAGTGTTTGACTTTTTATTTCTTTCATCAGTTATTGAAATTGTAACTTCCTTGTTAAGGTAAGCAAGTTCCCTCAGCCTTTCCTCAAGTATCTCATATTTGAAATTAATATTTTTAAAAATTGAATCATCGGGCATAAATGTAGTTTTAGTGCCGGTTATACCTTTATCGGTTTTTCCGATTTCTTTTACTGGAGCAACAGGAATGCCAGTTTTATACTCCTGAAAAAAGATTTTTCCATTTCGTTTGACTTCAACTTTCATCCATTTGCTTAAAGCATTTACAACAGAAACACCCACGCCGTGCAACCCTCCGGAAACCTTATAGGTATCACGGTTAAACTTACCACCTGCATTTAAAACAGTCATTACAACTTCCAGGGCAGATTTCTTTTCAGTAGGATGAATATCAGTTGGAATCCCTCTTCCGTTATCTTCAACAGATACTGAGCCGTCCTTGTTTATAGTTAAAGATATCATGTTGCAATGTCCGGCAAGAGCCTCATCAATACTGTTATCAACAACTTCATAAACAAGATGATGTAATCCTCTGCTTGAAACATCACCTATATACATAGCTGGTCTTTTCCTTACATGCTCAAGTCCTTTTAATACCTGAATACTCTCTGCATCATAAGAAGTTTTTATTTTACCTTTTTTATTAGATTGATCGGACATTATTTTTCTAATTTTTAAATTTACTTAAAAACTATATCTCTGATTTTCTGTTTACTATCTCTAGAGGCATTGATCTTGGATAATATCTCACTCTTCCTTCTAGAAAGTTCGAAACGCCAGACAGAATCCTTCACTTTTACTATAAGCACTGAGTTTTTAATAAGGACTGGTTTGGCAGCACCGGCTATTTTCTCACCCATTGCCTCTTTCCAGAAAGAAAACTTATCTTCATGAGATTTTCTCAGATTATTAATCACGTTCTCTATCTCCGATGAAATGAAAACGCTTTGCCCTTTTCTCTGCTTACTACTAAACATGCTTTACTGTACCTCCGGCAACTTTAAAAACAGAAATTTCACCTTTAAAAATTTCTTTCAGTACATCCAAATATCTGTACCTGGGACTTGTAATGAAAACCTGACCATAGTCAGACATAGACTCACAGATTTTCTCTGTTCTGCCGTCATCAAGTTCAGAAAAAATATCATCAAGCAACAGAATAGGATTACCCTTGAAAGTATGCATGATATTTGTTCTGATGTAATCATATTCTGAAAGCTTCAAAGCAATAATAAAAGTTTTATGTTCGCCCTGGGATGCAAAACCTTTTACGTCAAATATTATATCATCTTTTTTCATTTCAAATATATAATTATCCCTGTGAGGACCTGAAAGCGATATCCCTCTGGAAATTTCACGTTCCATCTTTTTCCTAAGAGTCTCAATAATAGTAGCTTTAATTTCTCCGGGAGAAACTTGCACAGAATCATCACCTATATATTCACATTCATACCTTATAATCGGCTCAATGTTTTTATTAATTAATTTCCGAAACGATGAATCCAGAATTTTTCTGAAAGTTTCAATAAAATCAAGTCGCCTGATAATTATTTTAACTGCAGTCTCTGCAAGTTCACCGTTCCATATTTCAATCATCTTCCTGAGTTCCGCGGTTTGATATCTTGGAGTAAACTTATTTTCTCTCAGCAATGAGTTCTTTTGTTTAATAATTCTCGAATAATTCCGCAGATCATTCAGATATACACTACTGGTTTGAGCTATAAGCATATCAAAATTCTTCCTCCGTTCCGAAGGAACGCCCATGGTCATTTTAATATCTCTGGGCGAAAAAACAACAAGAGGATATTCCCCCAGAAATGTACTGAACCTGTTTACCTTATCATTGTTATGAATAAATTCTTTCCCGCTCACTGAAAATCTGCATAAAACCTTACTCCGTAAACCGGACTCGTTATTGTAAATACCGCATGCTTCAAAATAAGATTCTCCTTGATAAATACAATCAGAGTCCAGATTATTAAGAAAACTTCTGGTGTATGATAATAGCGAAATTGCTTCAAGGAGATTCGTTTTCCCGTTGCCGTTGTCACCGTAAAGGAAATTAATTCCGGTGCCGAAGTTAAGGGAACATTCACGATAGTTTCTGAAATTTTTAAGAGTCAGATGCTCTAATACCATTTTACAGATTTCTGACAGGCATTACTAACATCATAATATCTTCATTCTCATCCTGCACAGATGGTCTGATTATTGCTGCTTTCAGAGGCGTATTAAAATCAAAAATTAATTCCTGAGAATCAATCTGTTGCATAGCTTCCAACAGATACTTACCATTAAAAGAAATTTCAAACTCTTCGTCTTCTGTAAAGTTACAGCTCATACTCTCATCAGAATCTGTACCAAACTCTGTATTGGAAGATTTGACTTTTAATTCATTTCCTTTGATATTAAGAGATATTCTGCTTGTTATCTGGTCTGACATTATTATGCTTCTTTTTAAACAGGCTATAAGTTCATTTCGTTCAACTTTTAATATCTTTTCATTATCCGTCGGGATTACAGATTCATAATTCGGAAAACTATCATCAATTAACCTTGAATGAATAGTCAGATTAGAATAATTACATTTTATAAATTCATTACTGAAAGAAATTTCAACATCTCCTCCTTCCCGTTCAGCATTGTCTTGACTTCCTCTTAATAACTTATTAATCAATGTACATGTCTTAATCGGAACCAGCATAAAGAGTTTATCTCCTTCATAAGGAAATTCCTTTATTACAATTTTTACCAACCTGTGCCCATCAGTTGAAACCATCCTGAACTCTCCCCGTTTAATCTCAAAGAAAACTCCGTTCATACTTCTTCTAAGTTCATCAGTGCTAGCAGCATGAATAGCTTTAGGAAGGTAGTCTGTTAAGATGTTGTAATCAATTCTTATCACCTGCTTTCCTTCCTGCTCAGTCGGCATCGGAAAATCAGCAGGATCTTCACCTGTAATAGTCCATCTTCCTCCTTTTGCTTTTATTACAAGTTTATAACCAGTCTGTAATTCTATACTTATATCTTTCCCCTGAAGATTTTGTAACAAACTTTCCAGACGTTTTGCAGGCAGAGCAGCTTGTCCGTTGCTTTGCCCGTTTACCGTAAGTTTGACTTCAACATAGACTTCTAAATCAGTTCCTATTATCGTCAACTCATTTCCATGAAGGTTAAAGTATAAATTTCCAAGAATCGGGAGGGTTGATCTGGTTGGAGTAACTGAAATCACCTTACTGACTGCACTTAATAAATCATTGCTGCTAACTGATAGCTTCATTTATCCTCCTTTATGGTCTGTATATTCTTTTGATTTTATACAAATTTAAAAAAAATAGCTTAGTTTATCAATTTACTATGAAGTCTGAAAATCATTCTGAAATAAATCACACAATTCCTTTAAGTTCACCTTTGAAAAATCTGTGTATATTTCTTGCAGCCATACCTGAAATTCTTTTCTGACTCTCGGGGGTTTTACCTGCAACATGAGGAGTTAATATTACATTTTTCAGGTTCCTTAATTTACCATACACACAAGGTTCGTTCTCAAAAACATCAAGTCCGGCACCAAACAATCTCCCCGACTTAAGGGCTCTGACTAGACTTTCTTCATTTACAACCTCACCTCTGGAAGTGTTAATAAAAATACACTTTTTCCTTATCAGATTGAAGTGTGAATCTCCTATCATACCATAAGTTGAGTTATCGAGGGGCACGTGTAATGTAACTATATCTGAATTTTTGAAAACAGTATCAAGAGAAACAAACCTGATGAACCTAAATTTCTTTCTGATTTGCCTGTTTATATCGTTCCCGAGAACTTTCATATCAAATGCCTGTGCAAACTTGGCTACTAAAGAACCAACTCTGCCAACACCTATTATACCTATAGTTTTATTTTTAAGTTCAAAATTATTTTTTATTCTGCTCTTGAACTCTCCCTTTCTCATTTCGTGATCGTAATCCAAAATGTTTTTCGACAATGCCATGATCAAACTAAAAGTATGCTCAGCTGCTGAAATAAAATTTCCTTCCGGTATATTAATGACAGATATTCCAGCTTCTTTACAGGCAGGAATATCAACATTATCATAGCCAGACGAAAGTGTACATATAAGTTTAACCGAAGTTTTGCTTAAAAGAGATATATCAGCATCGGTTATTCTACGGTAACTCCTTATAACAAGAGCTGAAAAACTTCCGGAATCATTTTCAGCAATCGCCCTGAAAATTCTTTTGAAAGACGGATAATTAACGTTGAATAATCTGTAAGATCTCTTTATCAGATATTTTTCATCCTCAGGCAGAAGCGGGTCGGCAAAATATATGTTAGCCCTTAAATTCAACTATACTGATTTTGAGACGATGCAGATAAAACTTTTAATTCGCGGGAAATTATATCTGTAAGTTCAAGAGTATCATCAGGTGATATGTCACCCATATGAGAAACTCTGGCTATCTTACCCCTCAGTTCAGCCTGACCGCTAGCGATCTGTATTCCGTATTTTTCCTTGAGGATGTTCACAATTAGCGTAGAAGGAATATCATTGGGCAAAGAAAATGCTGTAAGGGAATCAGCTGGTTTTGTGGAGAAAATCTTCAAACCGTTTGCAATACAAAATTCACGGAATATTCTTGCTGAATCTTCTGTTTTCTTCCACCATTTTTCCAGACCATATTCCAGAATAATATCAGCTGCCTTATCTAATCCGTAAAACAAACCTACTGACGGTGTCCATGTAGTAAGATTGTCCGATTGGGATTTAAGTTCTTTATTTAAATCAAAATAAAATTTCGGTAAGTTACTTTTCTTAAGTTTAGCTGAAGCTTTCTCATTAAACGCTATTACAGCAAGTCCGGGGGGAGTCATCATTCCTTTCTGAGATGCAGATACAGCTATATCAATACCCCATTCATCCATACGAAATTCAATTGCTCCGATTGAAGTAACAGCATCAGTAATTACTAGTGCATCGGAATTAGACTTAATGTATTTGGTAATTGATTTTATGTCTGTCAGTGTAGCTGTTGAAGTTTCAACGTGGGTTAGGAAAACAGCATCAGCTTTATGTAATATGTTTTCATCAAAATCCCCTGTAGCAACTGAACTTCCGTAAGGGATTGAGATCTCATAAGTATCCAATC
>JAOADS010000095.1 GCA_026417195.1 Ignavibacteria bacterium
GTAAAAAGGGTCTCCGACTGGATTCGGTAATCCGGTAACACCACCTGCTTTTATGGGATTATTACATAAAGCATTGAGATAGGCTACTCCTCCTCCGCCGGTTGAGAAAACATGTCCTATATCATAGTTTGGATTTCCTATTCTTGTATCACATACGGTCTGATTCTGGCTAAGCATGGCATTACCATTATTGTTTGTGTAAGGACTGCTGCCAATAAATATAAGTGTATCATTGTTCGGTACGAATACCATTCTTCCAGCGACGTCTTTTTCATAAACTCCGTTTACACGATTCATTGCAGTTGTGAATTCAGACATAACAAGTGGTTTCGTATTCCCGTGATAAGCTGCATACTGATGTGTACAAGCAAGAGCAAGCCTGTATGTTCTGAGCGTTTCACCTATACTAAAAACTTCAGGCAGTTCAGTTTGCCTGTTTTCTTCTGTACCAAGTAAGGTACATTCAAACTGTCCTACATTAATTGAAACATAGTCTTTTTTGTAATATACATTATAATACCTCGTTGTGCCTGTGGAATACGGATCTATGAAAACCATACCTTCTTCTGTGAAGAACATTGCCCTGAAGCCTTTATATGTTATATCAAACCTAACACTTGATGATCGGTTCTCAACACCTTCTCCGTAATATGTTCTGATCTCTGGATATTTTGATTGAAGTTGCTCAGGTAAAAGGGAGTATTCAACGATTCGGAACCTTTCAGTTCTTCCGTCTGGCATGGGTAAAGTGATAATGAAGTCTGAATTTCTAGCAAAAACATTTCTCTCATGAGGTGCATTTCTTAGCTGATTTTTTAAACCTTCGAGGTTTAGTTCATATGTTCTGTAAACCTGAGGAATTATTCTTCTTTCTCCCTCAGCGATAACTGAGCTGCTGTTGACTTCTGTCCAGAAGTTCTGAAATGAATATGAGCATGTTGTAAAAAGAATTAATGAGAAACAGATAAGTATTTTCACCATGATTATGATAAAGTTTAATTTTATAAAGATAATTTTGTTTTTATTCTGATTCAATGGGAAATAGAAAATAGTGGTTTTAATTTACATAGCTTACTGACTGTAATCATCATCTTTAAAAATTTTTTGGCTAACGCTAATTAATAGCTTCGGTTCCTTATGGTTTCTGCTGAAATTCCTTTAAGCAATTCTCTGACTGAATGGTGATCTTTTATTTTATAATTACCATCGTAATTTTCAGTCAAAACTTTATGCACAGGTCCCCCTATGGTTACAATATTAACAATCTCCGGATTCACACTGTCTTTTTTTATGAGATAATCTTTTTTTACCGAACGGAACTTTGAAATCGTAGCTATTTCTGATTCAAGAATTCCCTTACCGGATTTCCTAAGTTTTTCTCCTTCCGAATTATAATATGCCTGAGCCTCAGGACCCAGCGTGTTCCAGACTTTCGTCATATCACGTTGTTCAGCAGCTACTATAAATGCCACCACACAGCCGTCCGGGCTCTGATGGATATTTGAACAGGATGAAAACAGTAGAAATAAAAAAATGATTACGGATTTAAATATATTCACGTTAGAATTGTATTGAGATTTTTTAATGAGTAACTTTACAAATATAATGCACCAGACATCAAATTTTATGAAAAAATTTCTTCTGATTTTAATTCTTATAGAAAGAGTTTATGCTCAGAATCCTCTTGATGTAGTGATAAATGAAATTATGTATGCACCGGGCACAGGTACTTCACAGGAGTGGTTTGAAATATATAACAGGAGCGCTTCAGCTATTAACCTCAATAACTGGAAATGGAAGGATGCAACTGCAACATTAAGAATATTTACAAATCAGAATGTTATACTTCCGGCCGGCGGCTATGCCTTAATTTGTCAGGATACAAATGCAGTTAAGAGTTTCTATACCGGTGTCGGAGGAATTTTACTTCAGCCAACAAACGGCTGGAGTGCACTTAATAACACCGGAGATGACCTTATAATTTTCAATTCTTCTAATCTAAGGATAGACAGCATCACCTTTACATCATCATGGGGTGGAAGTTCAGGCAACCGATCGCTTGAGAGGCGTAATCCGAACGGTCCCACAAATCTCCAGAGCAACTGGGGGACAAGTGTAGCAGCTATTGGAGCTACTCCTAATATAATAAACAGCCTTACTCCTAGAAATAATGACCTTAGTCTTAATGTCATTTCATTTACAAATCCCACACCGATAATCGGTTCCAATTTCCAGATTATCGCAAACATAAAAAATACCGGGCTTCTTTCAGCACCTTCTTTTTCAGTTTCGTTTTACAGGGACTATAACAGAGATAGTATCCCAAATGCTTCTGAATTATTTTTTACTACAAATTCTTCAGCCCCGCTTAATCCGGGTGATTCAGTAAACTTTTTTGCAAATGAAACTGCGGACAGCCTTGGTCAGAGATTTTATATAGCAGTTGTAAATTATTCACCGGATGAGGATTCAACTAATAACAGGAAAAGAGGATTTGTAAATGTTCTGCCTGTAGGTGGTTTAGATTCAGTTGTAATAAATGAAATAATGTATGCCCCTTCAGCAAATACAGGAAAGGAATGGTTTGAGATTTATAATAAATCACCCAATGCTGTAAACCTTAACGGTTGGAAGTGGAAAGATGCAACTTCAACAATAAGGGTTATCACCAATTCAAATGTAATTATCCAGTCCGGGGGATTTGCTGTAATATGTGAAGACTCAAACGCTGTTAAATCTTTTTATCCGAATAATCCGGGAATTTATATACAAAGTATCGGATGGAACGCTCTGAACAATACCGGAGATGAAGATGTCATAATAATAAATCCCTCAGATGTAAGAATAGATTCAGTACGTTATAATAATTCCTGGGGCGGAAGTTCAGGAAACCGATCCCTTGAAAGAAGGTTTGCAAATGTAAACTCAAATCTTCAGTCAAACTGGGGAACCAGTCTGAATCCCATAGGAGCTACTCCAAATAAAATCAACAGCATTACACCTAAACCAAATGATCTTTCAGTTAACAGAATCTCATTTAGTAAACAGGTCCCTTCGGTGGGGGATACGCTTGGTGTAATAGCCAGAGTATGGAATCCAGGATTAAATCCGGCTCCAAACTATACAGTTTCATTTTACAATGATTATAACAGAGACAGTCTGCCGTCACAAAATGAACTTTTAGGAATCATTAGTTCAAAAGGTGGTCTGAATCCGAATGATTCTGTAAATGTAGTTTTAAATCATATACTTGATACAGCCGGGTTAAGGATTTACATAGCCGTTGTAAATTATGCACCAGATGAAGACACAACAAACAATAAATTCACTGCAGGGATCAACGTGATAGGTGGTAGTACTGCCGGCAGGGTTCTCATAAATGAAATTATGTATGATCCTCCTTCAGGTGAAAATGAATGGGTTGAATTATATAATAATTCAGATTCAACTGTAAATCTCAGGAACTGGAGAATTCAGGATAACGGTTCAACTCAGTATGTGATAACGGCAAATGATTATGAGCTTAAGCCTCAGGACTATGTTGTTATAAGTAAAAACGATTCTATCTTCAGGAGACATCCCGGAATCGATTCCCTGAAAGTAATTATAAATTCATCTCTGCCTACCCTTAATAACGATTTTGATGCAGTAGTTATCTATAAACTTAACGGTGAGCTATCAGACAGGGTAGATTACCGTTCAAGCTGGGGAGGTTCAAAGACTTCACTTGAAAGACTAAGCGTTCAGAATCAGACCCAGGATTCGCTGAACTGGGTTTCTTCAATAGCCTGCAGGAAATCGACTCCCACAGCAGCCAATTCAGCTGGTAGTGTATCAGCTTACGAATTAAATGATTTAGTAATTAATGAAATTATGGCAGCACCTCTCAGCGGGGATCCTGAGTGGATCGAACTTTATAATCCCACAGGTAAAACGATCAATCTTTCCGGGTGGCTGTTTTCGGAAAGCAGTTCTTCAAAGAAGATTACAGATACCTGTAATGCATTGATAAAGCCGGGGATGTATGCAGTCATAGCGGCTGACACTAATATTTACAATCGTTTTCCTTATTTAAGGGATATTGACTCCACAAGAAGAGTTTTTATATCAGGTTCTCTCGGACTTAACAATGAAGGTGATCTGGTTATGATATCAGATCTTTTCAGAAATAAAATTGACAGCTTGAACTATTCAGACAGATGGTATAATCCTAATCTGCCCGGAAATGGACGCTCTCTGGAGAAAATAAATCCTCTGCTTCCGTCTAACAATTCTACAAGCTGGAGTAGTTCTGCAAATCTGTCTGGTGGAACTCCGGGTTACAGGAATTCAATATACACAGACCTGCAGCCAGTAACCTCACAGATTTCAGTTTCACCAAATCCCTTTTCTCCAGACAATGACGGATTTGAAGATTTCACTGTAATCAGTTATAAGCTTTCCGCTATTGTTTCACAGGTGAGAATTAAGATATTTGACGTGAAGGGGAGATTGATAAAAACATTGATAAATAATATGGCTTCAGGTTCAGAAGGTCAGGTAGTTTATAATGGTCTTGATGATGATAACAGAAAACTAAGACTTGGAATTTATATAGTATTTCTTGAAGCTATCAATGATCAGAACGGAGTTGTTGAAAGGCTTAAAACAACTATGGTTGTAGCAGCAAAACTATGATTTCATACTGAAAATTGTCCATCACTAAAGGTAAGTTCACGGGGATTCACATCATATTTATCGCCATAGCTGCATTTGCAGTCTATGCTAATTCTCTGAGAAATGGTTTTGTGTTTGATGACGAATCTGTTGTGCTGGGAGATAAGTCAATAACTTCAGTTTCAAACATACCAAAATTTTTTACCGGAGAACTTGGCTTTCACAAGGTTATAGGCAGATATTACCGCCCGATTGTTTCAGCCTCCTATGCTGTAGATTATGCTTTATGGGGCTTTAATCCTTTCGGATTTCACCTTACAAATGTTTTAATTCATACGGTTTGCTCTGTGCTTTTTTACCTTCTTCTTGTCTTGATGTTCAGAGGTTATGCATCTTCGGTCAAGAATTACATAATACTTGCCTCCGGACTGGTATTTGCTTTACATCCTATACACACTGAAGCTGTTGCGTGGATTAGTGGCAGAACTGACAGTATATGCGGATTATTTTATTTTCTTTCTTTTATTTTTTATTTGAAATTTAAACAAGACAGAAGAAAACTATTTGCAGTTCTATTGTGTTTTTCCTATTTGCTTGCAATGCTGGCAAAAGAAATGGCAGTAACTCTCCCTGTTGCAATTATACTATATGATATTATCGTTGAACGCAGGAAATTCAAAGAGAATTACGCACTGTATATTCTTTTAGCATTAGTTACAGTATTCTATGTCGTAATAAGGTGGTATGCTCTCAAAGATACTCCGGACAGGCTAACTTATCATTATTTCTTCGGAAAGGATGCACCCACAGTTTTCTTTACAATGATTCAGACCATTCCACTTTATTTTAGACTTTCAATTATACCTTACAGTATGGTTTACCATTACGGCGGGTACCTTCCATATCAGTATTCAATTATGAATTTCAATGTGTTGTTCGGAATATTTTTTACTCTGTTAATTATTATATCCTCAGTTTACCTGATAAGAAGAGCCCCTGTAATTTCGTATTCTTTAATCTTTTTTATCCTCACCCTGCTTCCTGTGATGAACATTGTTTCAACACTTAACTTTATGGCAGATCGTTTTCTTTACATACCGTCGGCGTTCGTAAGCTTTATCATAGCATCGGTAGGTTTTAAATACTACAGCAAGAGTTCAAGGAATATTTTACTATTATCAGCAGCAGCTTTGCTTACAGTTTATTCAGTCATGACAGTTAGCCGTAATAATGACTGGAAGGATAATGAAACACTGTTTCTAAGCGCAGAAGGAAAACCAGGTAGCGTATTATATGTAAACATAGGAAATATTTTCGGAAACAGGGGACAGTACAATGAGGCAGAAGTTTATTACCGTAAGGCAATTGATTTAAAAAATGAATCTCTGCTTGCGAATCTTAATTTAGGAAAGATATTTATGATAAGGGGGAATTTCGATTCAGCTTATCATTATATGTATAAAGCTTATTTATTAGATACATTATCTCCAGACCCGCCTTATTCAATAGCACAGCTTTATGCAGCTTTTAACGATCCGAATAGTTCAATAGAGTGGCTGGAGAAAGTCAGGAAATTAGTACCAGGATATATGGATTCCGATAAGACGCTTGAGGAAATGAGAAGGCGTATCAATATGCCTCAGAGTCAACTGCCGCAGGATACTAAACATAGGGTCTCATTACTCGAAAGCTCTTCATTTATGCATTATCAGAAAAAAGAATACCATAAAGCGATCAGTGAGCTTGAGGAACTTCTCAGGTTAAATCCAGCCGGGGCAGCAGGATATTACAATAACATCGGAATGTGTTACCTTGAGCAGAGTGATTTAAAACGTGCTATAGATAATTTTAACAAGGCAATTGAAAGTAATTCTTCTTTTGTTATAGCTTACAATAATCTTGGCACATGTTATGAAAAACAGGGTGATCTAGAAAATGCTGTCAGGTTCTTCAGGAAAGCTGTTGAACTTGATTCAACAAATCAGAATGCACTGGAAAACCTCAGAAGAATTGAGATGAAACGGTAATTATCTCAGGTTATATTACTCACTCCACTTTACTTCCTTCTTTTTTAAAAAGTAAAATTTATATGTTGTTTAAAGCCTTAACATAAGCTATATTTGAAATTAACCTGAATCATAAGTATATTTAAAATCAATGGGTTAAAACCATCCTTATATAAAGATATATCAAAAAGATATGTTTAAACAGTTACCCGATAAAATAAATTTTTCATCTATAGAGCAAGAAGTTCTGAATTACTGGAACAGCTTTGGGATTTTCGAGAAAAGTATTTCAACACGTTCAGAAGAGAATAATTTTACATTTTACGAAGGACCTCCTACAGCTAATGGTAAACCGGGGATACATCACGTGATGGCAAGAACAGTTAAGGATGTAATATGCAGATATAAAACCTTACGCGGCTACAGGGTCTCCCGTAAGGCTGGCTGGGATACTCAGGGGCTTCCGGTTGAGATTGAAGTTGAGAAGAGTTTAGGTATAAAAACCAAGGCAGATATTGAAAAATATGGAATAGAAAATTTCAACAAAGCATGTAAGGAATCTGTATTCAAGTATCTTAGTTTATGGGAAGAACTTACTGAAAGGATGGGTTACTGGATTAATCTTAAAGATGCTTACATAACTTACAGGAATGAATACATTGAATCCGTATGGTGGTCATTGAAGAAGTTTTTTGATGCAGGTTTAATATACAAAGGATTTAAGATTCAGCCATATTGTCCAAGATGTGAGACCCCTCTCTCATCACATGAAGTAGCTCAGGGTTATGAAGATGTGAAAGACCCGTCTGTTTATGTTAAATTCAGGATTAAGCCAGATCAAGGCTATGACGGATATAGTTTCCTTGTATGGACAACTACTCCATGGACTCTGATTTCAAATGTTGCCCTGTGTGTGGGTCCTGAAGTAACTTACATTAAGGTAAAATTGCTGACTCATGAGGAATCGCTTATTCTTGCTAAGGAAAGATTGAGTATTCTGAATAGTGAATATGAGATATTAGGGGAGTTAAAAGGTAAAGAACTTGAAGGCATTGAATACGAACAGCTTTTCGGATATGTTAAACCTGAGGGGAAAGCATTCTATGTAACAACAGGTGAGTTCGTTACAACAGAAGATGGTTCGGGTATAGTTCATATAGCTCCGGCCTTTGGTGAAGATGATTATCAGCTTTCAGTTAAATATAATCTGCCAGTTATACAACCTGTTGATGCAAGTGGCAGATTTACGGAGATTGTTACTGATTTTGCCGGGCGGTTCGTTAAAGATGCTGACGATGATATAATAACCAAACTTAAGGGAGAGGGAAAACTTTACCGTAAAGAAAAGTTCATTCACTCCTATCCCCACTGCTGGAGATGCCATAGTCCGCTTTTATACTATGCACGTGAAAGCTGGTATATAAAAACCTCATCTTATAAAGATGAAATGATAAGGCTTAACGGAGAGATAAAATGGTATCCGCCTGAAACCGGCTCAGGTCGTTTCGGAAACTGGCTTGAGGAAAACAGAGACTGGGCATTATCTCGTGACAGGTACTGGGGGACTCCTCTGCCTATATGGGCTGTCTCTTAT
>JAOADS010000096.1 GCA_026417195.1 Ignavibacteria bacterium
CGCGGTTTAATATATTTTTTACCACAGAGAACACAGAGGGTTATTGTTTCTCTAACGCAGAGAGCACAGAGTTTTTTCTCTCCGCGTCTTCTCCGCGAACTCCGCGGTTAATGTCCTTTCATCCTCTCCGCGAATTCCGCGGTTATTTTCTTTCTTTTACCACAGAGAACGCAGAGGATCTTTCTCTGCATCCTCTCCGCGAACTCCGCGGTTATTTTCTTTCTTTTACCACAGAGAACACAGAGATTATGTTATTTCTTCTAACGCAGAGATCACAGAGTTTTTCTCTCTGCATCCTCTCCGCGTCCTCAGCGGTTATTTTCTTTCTTTTACCGCAGAGAACGCAGAGATTATGTTTATTTCTTCTAACGCAGAGATCGCAGAGTTTTTTCTTTCCGCATCCTCTCCGCGCACTCCGCGGTTTTATATATTTTTTTAAGCAGAGGTTTATTCTTTGTGTTCTCCGCGGTTTAATATAAACCCTACCTCCAAAGACTTCTGATTCACCTTATCCTGTAATGTCCTACTATCTCCCATCTGTTAAGAACTTTTTCCTCTGCCACATAGCCCGGATCAGGGAAGTTATGAATGAGGTAAGGCTCTCCGTTATCAAATCTGTCAGACACTATTCCGATATGATCTCCCCATCCATCACCGTTCATATCCCATGCTATCACATCTCCGGGCTGATATGAATTATCTCTAACAATTTCCCAATGACGCTCAAACCATACCATTTGATTCGGCACCCTTCTGTGATCAATATTTGAATCTGGTTTCCTTGCTCCCCATCTTTTCATCGGATATGCGGAAAAGTTCCCTGAAATATCTTTATTAATTTCTTCCTGAAGATCGCATACATCACCGTACCTCAACGCCCTTACAATCACGTCTGTACAAACTCCGATTTCCGGATTAAGGTCTCCTCCGGGAAAAACTTTCTTCCCTGTGTTTACACCGTCTTTATATGTAAGCACATAATATGCCATAGACAAATCATAACTGAATCCGTCCTCAAGACATTTCCTTGCTCCCTTAAGAACCTTTTTCTGATTTTCGCCGAGACTATGGGAAGTTACAAGTGAATCATTGGGTAACTTTCCATGTGAATTATTCTCTTTTGAACATGTGAGAGAAAAAAAAAGGATGAAAACATATACCAGCATGACTTAATTAAATTTTATTGACTCAATTTTAAGCAATTAAGTCTCATATATCAATGTAAGATAAAAAGCAAACTCATTAATTAGTTTGGAGATATATTAAATAATTTTACATATATTTACATCACTGAAAACATAACAAAATAAACTCTATGGAACCTGTAATATCTAACAGCGAAAGTCATTATCAGGGTCAGAAAATTTACGGCAGGAAATCCGGCTGTGCGAAGTTCGGTTTAATAGGTCTATTTTTTTCAGTGTTTATCTTTGCCGGTATTGCTGTTCTGGCATACTTTGTAATTCTTCCGGCCCTTAACATACCTCTGCCATTTATAGGCAGCTCCGGTAACCTTCTTGATGCAACCATAGCCCCTTCAAAAGATGGTTACAGAATATGGGTACTTGCAGACGGTTCGATCAACTACATTAAAGAAGTCAGCACGCCTGGAAGTAAATCAATCGGAAGGCATTGTAAGGACTGCAAAACCTGGACCTATGTATATGACAAAGACGGAAACGAGTTGCATAAGATCAAAACGGAACAGAAGGATATTCTCACAATTACAAATATAGAATATATGGGTGGAAAGGTTTGGACTTTTATAGAAGGATATAGGGATAATGAACCTAAGATTGAAACCTATGACCCTGAAACCGGAGATAAAACTTCAGACACTGATGATTTCATAAGAAAATATTCCGAGCTTTCAGCCGGAATAGCTGAGATGAGTTTTGACGGTGAAAGAAAGCTTTTAAAACTAAAGACAAAAGATGGAAGAAATCTGTTATTCAATCCGGAGACAGAGAAGATATCAAATGAAAAGGAAAGTAAATCACTGATTGATTCAAGTATTGTTACTAGGCTGATTCTCGGATCAGAAGAAGGTTCATCAGAAAGAAAAATTCTATACAAGGTTACAGGGCCTAAATCTGAACTTGAAAATGATATCGGATCACGTGTTAACAATCCAAGTGCACTTAAGTTCTTTTATAATGCTGTGGCAGAGCAAATAGGAGGACCTTATATTGAAGGCATAGTCTATCATAGTGATGATGACTGCGCAATTATAATTCATCTTGATCAGATCGGTAAAAAGGCAAACCGCATGATGACATGCGTGGACTCTAAAACAGGTAAAGAACTCTGGACTGTTAAATCAGAAGATATGTTTGATGAAATGAAGATAGACGAAAATAAAGATTCTTTCTCAAGTTTGTTTTTGACAAAAGATAAAATTGGTGTAAACAGAAGAGGTGATCTCGTAGTGCTTCATTTTCAATATGCTGGTATAATCATATTTGACTATAAGACAGGTAAAAAAATCAAAGAGATTGAAGTTTAATTTTCAAAATTAATTAAACTGATAATGAAAAAAATCTTAAAGGTTTTTGTAATTGTTTTAATAATAGCTTTGGTAGCTATTCAGTTTATAAACAGACCGGAGAAAACCTCTTCGCTTGAAATTACTTCCGACGACATAACCAAACAGCTGAACGTTCCTTCAAACGTTCAGGGAATCCTCAAACGTTCCTGTTATGACTGTCATTCAAATCAGACTGTCTGGCCCTGGTATTCAAACGTTGCACCTGTATCCTGGCTTGTAGCTAAAGATGTGAGAGAAGGAAGAAAGGAAATGAATTTAAGTGAATGGGGAAAACTTTCTGATAACAAGAAATCAAAACTTTTAAGTGACATATGTGAACAGATAACAGATGGAGAAATGCCCCTGAAGCCATATCTTATTATGCATAGTGACGCAAAACTCAGCGAAGAAGATAAAAAAACTCTGTGTGAGTGGGCAGAATCTGAAATGAATAAACTTGAATCAGGTGAGTGAAGCAGTATTAAAAAAACAGAAAACAAAACTGGAATTCGTTTTCTGTCACAGGAAACCAGAGCGTTCTTTCTTTTACAAAGGAAAACAGTTCCCGGTTTGTTCAAGGTGCACAGGTTTTTATCTTGGCTATCTTAGCTTACCGATATTTGCCTTTCATCTCTGGGAACCTGCCTGGTGGATAATAGTCTTACTCTTCATTCCGGCTTTAATTGACGGACTTACTCAGGCATATATGAACAGGGAAAGCAATAACTGGTTAAGGTTGATTACCGGAGCTATGGCTGGTGTTTCATCAATGGCAATTGCATCCGTTATCGGTAAAAGTATAGGGCAGTTAATACTGCTTATTATATCTTAAACTTAAACTAAAGGAGAAAACAAAATGGAACCAACTCATGTACCGCCGCCTCCTCCAACAGGAGTACCAGCGCAGGAACAGGAAGATCTGAATGTAGCGCTTAAAATTGTATCTTTCTGTTTTCCTATTGTAGGGGCAATACTCTGGTTTATTAACAAAGATAAAAATCCAAGAGCAGCCAAATCTGCCTGCACATTTGCATTGATAGGATTTGCGGTCGGAATCGTCATTAACATTATTATTACCATATCAGGTGGTTTTTAGCCTATGCTTCAGGGAAATGAGGGGGCAGAAATTAACTAAAATCTGCCCTCCTTCCCAAATATTTCTGATAATAATCATATGAAATTCCTTTAAAACATTTAATTATGAAACAATGCCCTTTTCATTATTCCTTTCTTGTTAAAGACCTTGAGTCATCAAGAAAATTCTACGGTGAAATTCTTGAATGCAGGGAAGGCAGAAGCACTTCCACCTGGATTGATTTTGATTTCTTCGGAAATCAGCTTTCACTTCACGTTTCAGATAAAATTCCAGAATCCCATCCATGCGGATTCGTTGACGGAATCGTTGTTCCTATCCCTCATTTCGGCTGTATAGTAAGCTGGAAAGATTTTAATAAGATAGCTGATAAACTAAAAGCAAACAATATTGAATTTATAATTCCGCCTACTATAAGATATATAGATGAACTCGGTGAACAGGCAACAATGTTCTTCAGAGACTTCAGCGGAAACTTCCTTGAAATAAAAAGTTTCAGAAACCCTGAACACATCTTTACTTCAGGTTTAAAAGAAAAAAAATGAATGCCCCGGAGATCCTGATTATAGGAAGCGGGGTAACCGGGGCAAGTATAGCCTATCACCTTTCAGTAAAAGGACTTAAAAAAATTCTTGTTATTGACTCGGGTGAAAAACCCGGTGAAGGTTCAACATCAAAAGCTACAGGTGGCTTCAGAGCTCAGTTCGGCTCAGAGATTAACATTAAGTTATCTCTTCTGTCAAGAGATAAGTTACTTAACTTTGAGAAAGAACATGGATTAAGTTCAGGCTACGATCCTAAAGGTTATCTTTTTATAGCCTCATCAGAAGATGAATTTGAGAATCTGAAGAAGGCGAACAGTCTTCAGCACTTATGTGGTTTAACTGAAGCTGAGATCTTAGATCCTGCAAAGATAGTTGAAATCAACCCGTATGTAAATCAGGAGAGTATATACGGAGGTAGCTTCTGCCACTCAGACGGATTCATAAAGCCGATGAATATTCTCAGAGCCTATATATCATCAGCGGAAAAGCTCGGCGTAAAGTTTATGTGGAATAAAAAAGTTACTGAGATAATCAGGGGAAATGGTAAAATTACAGAAGTAAGAACCTCAGACGGCGAAGTAATTCGGGCTGACTTATTCATAAATTCTTGCGGAGCCTGGGCTGGTGAACTTGCAACTCTTGCCGGATTGAAGCTGCATGTAATACCAAGAAAAAGACAGGTAGCATTCGTAAATGACAGAAATCTACTGCCTGAAGATCTTCCTATGACTGTATGGATTAAAGACGGTTTTCACTTCAGGATACGTGATAATTATCCGCTTCTGCTTCTGCCGGAAGATTCCGCAGATGACAGTTCCACTGAAGTTGAAGAAAAATGGCTTATGAAAGTTGAATCTATAGCATCTGAGAGAATAATGACTGATAAAAAAATGATAGCTGACAGAGAAAAATCCTGGTCGGGGCTTTATGAGATGAGTCCGGATGAACATGCTGTTCTCGGGTTAATCGATGGAACAGATAATTTCTACGTTGCATCAGGATCTTCCGGTCACGGAGTTATGCATTCACCTGCTATAGGCTTACTTATGTCAGAAATAATTACAGGCAGTAAAACAACAATTGAAATCAGTTCGCTTAATCCTAGTAGATTTAAAAACAAGAAATTAATAGAGTCTGTAAAGTTTTTCTAAACGATATGAGAAAACTCAAAAGAGAAATAAAAATAAATAAACCCCTTGATGAAGTTTTTTCCTTTTTCTCAAAGGCAGAAAATCTTAATCTCATTACACCGCCGGAACTTAGGTTTGAAATCCTTACTCCCCTGCCTATAGAAATGAAAAAGGGAACAACAATAAACTACAGGATAAAACTAAAGGGAATCCCGATGAAATGGAAAACGCTGATATCTGAATGGGAACCTCCTTACAGATTTACAGACATTCAGCTGAAAGGTCCTTATAAAACCTGGATACATGAACACAGATTCATATCTGACGGAGAAAATACAATTGTTATTGATGAAGTAAACTATAAGTCAAAGGGATTTTTCCTTGAACCAGTTATAAACAAATTTTTCGTTGAAAAAAACCTCAGATATATTTTTGATTACAGAACGAACAAACTTAACGAGTTATTTAACAATGCAGATACCTGATAAGGAAAAAATTCTGCTTAGATCAGATAATATAAAACCATATATTTACCGGACGCCGGTTTTCACATCTGATTCACTGAATAGACTTACAGGATGCAGACTCTTTTTCAAATGTGAAAATTTTCAGAAAACCGGTTCTTTCAAGGCAAGAGGTGCCATGAACGCATTACTGGAATACAAAAATTCCATAGGCGATAAAACTGTTATAACTCACTCCTCAGGTAACTTCGCTCAGGCTCTTGCTTACGGAGCCTCAAGGATTGGATTAAAATGTACTGTTGTAATGCCTCAGAATGCTGTTGAGTCTAAGATAAATTCCGTCAGGTCATACGGTGCAGAAATTATATTCTCAGGTAATCTGCCTCATGAGAGGGAAAACAAATGTGAAGATGTTGTTAAAGATAGAAATGGTTTTTTCATTCACCCGTCAAACGACATAGTATTAATAACCGGTCATTCATCATGTGCAGTGGAACTTATCAGTGATGCAGAAGATCTCGATTACGTTTTCGTCCCGGTTGGCGGAGGGGGACTTGCAAGCGGAATAATTCTTGGATTTAAATATTTATCACCTGAAACGAAAATAATAGGAATTGAACCGGAAGGTGCAGATGATGCATTCAGAAGCCTGAAGGCCGGGAAAATCATACCTCAGACTAATCCCGATACCATAGCTGACGGATTAAGGACATCTCTGGGAGAAATTACATTTGAAATTCTTAAAACATATCTTCATGAAATAATAACTGTAAGTGATCAGCTTATAATAAATTCGATGAAACTAATCTGGGAAAGATTGAAAATAATTTCAGAACCTTCCGGTTCTGTCTCGCTTGCCGGTTTGCTTAAAAATTCAGACAGGTATTTAAATAAAAAAATCGGTATCATATTATCAGGTGGTAACATTAACTTAAAAAATATTTTCAGAAATGAAAACTGAAGTTAAAGTAATAAAGACAAAAGATTTTATCCGTACAAAATCTAGCGGAGAACTTAACCTTGAAGCAACAAAAGAAGTACTGAAAGAACTTTCAGAACTCAAAACCCCGGGAGAAGTTCACGAGATGCTGGTAGATATCAGAGATACTATTTCAGTTCTGACGATTTCAGATATCTTCGAAATGGTAAGCGAGGTGGCATCTAAATACCGCTTTTCTTTCCGTAAAAAAATAGCAATACTTATTGGTCCTCAGCACGATATGGATAAGGCAAGATTTCTTGAAATGTGTGCACGTAACAGGGGTTTCATAGTCAACGTATTTGATGATTTTGAATCCGCTGTTACCTGGCTGATGCATGATGATGAATAATTCACTACCTCTCCAGTATATCTCTCAGCGCATCTGAAATCTCTCTGAAGCTGAAAACAAATCCATTTGTCTGAGCTTTCTCAGGTATAACCCTGTGACTTGAAATTACAAGTTCAGATGCTTCCCCCATAATAAGTTTAAGTAAAGTCTCCGGTACCCTTAATATTGATGGTCTTCGCATAAGTTTTCCAACTGTCTTTGCAAGTTCATTCATTGTAACTGGCGACGGTGAAACTGCATTTACCGGACCTGTAATTTTTCTGTTTTCAAAGATGAATAAGATAAGCTTAACCAGATCTGAAATGTGAATCCAGGAGAAATATTGTTTACCGCTTCCCAGGGGACCTCCTATGAAAAATCTGTAGGGCATTAGAATTTTCTTTACAGCGGGGGCATTTTCTTCTATCACAACACCAGTCCTAATAATCACAACCCTTACGCCGCATTCAGAAGCTTTCATAGCTTCTGATTCCCACTCTTTACATACATCTGCAAGGAAACCCTTTCCTGAATGAAAATCCTCGTTTACAATTTTATCACCGGTATCTCCGTAGTAATCTATACCTGAAGAACTTATAAGCAGTTCAGGTTTTTGTTCCATATTTCTTATGAGTTCGGTGAGCTTGCTTGTTATATTTATCCTTGAACCCTTTATTAGTCTTTTTCTCTTTTCAGTCCACCTTCCCTCACCTATATTTGAACCGGCAAGGTTAATCACTACATCAACTTTTTCATTTTTAATTTTTTCAATTTCATCATAAGATAATATCATCAATGCATCTTTAATGCTTTGTCTTGCCTTATCTGGACTCCGGCTGAGAACAATATAGGAATAATTTCTTTTCCTGATTTCTGAAATTAAGTTTCTTCCTATAAGTCCTGTTGCTCCGGTTATAAGGAATGTCTTCATATATACAAAAATAATTAAGGCATGGTTTTATAGCCATGCCTTTTTAAGATAAGCCGATCATTATACTTTTACTTCTCAAACCATTCCTGTCATGCCCGCGAAAGCGGGCATCTCGTTTTCTGATTCCATTGTCATTCTGATACCTCCAATTCTTTCACGGAAACCCCGAATAATCATTGTAAGACCTACCACACAAGTCCGGAAAAATAAATCATCCCGGCGAAGTAAATC
>JAOADS010000097.1 GCA_026417195.1 Ignavibacteria bacterium
GAGCCGAGGGATTGTGTCCAGATCTGCAAACCGTTTATTCCAGACACTGCGTAAACTGAGCCTGCAAAGCCCTGTAACCCTACCAAATCGGGATAGTTATCATTATTTATATCCGGTATTCTCTTTACACTCCAGGCAGCACTGCTTAATGTATAGCTCCAGATATTCTGGCCTGAATTATCAAAACCTCTGAGAAAATAAGGTCCGCCGTTATTACCTGTTCCTATTGCTCCACCGGCAGGAAGTGATTCAACATCATATGTAAAATTGTAAGGCTGTGTTACATTGAATATGACCTGACCGTTCAATCCGTTCACACATATAACTGCATGCCTGCCGGAAAAATTTGCATCGCCGCTTGCTGAGATCAACACGTCATTTCTTGAATCATTGTTATAATCTCTGTCAGTCCTGATTCCCATAATGTCTCCGTCTGATGTTGTGTTAGGATTTCCGTATTCCCAGATCTTTCGGCCATTTCTCCCCGAAAGTGCGTAAACCATTTCATTACCACCGGCACAGCCGATCACAACGTCATTTATTCCGTCTCCGTCAATATCATTTATTATCTGCATAGCATCTTCCCATTCAACTGGACCGGTATTTATTGATCCGAAATGAGTGTTGAATTTCCACAAAGTGTCTGCACTCACGGATGCATTTCCGTTATAACAGATAGTCCAGTAATTCCCTGTACATACAATAAGGTCAGGTTTTCCGTCAGCATTGACGTCTGGTATCATTTTCATGCTCTTGGGCTGATAGTCCTGAAAAGACGTACGGGGATTAGCCGGAATGTTTGATTCCCACATTATATCACCAAGTGAAGTCTGGGTGTTTACACCGGATCCTGAAAGCTGTATTGTAAGCTGGTTAACTGCATTGGTGTTAAAGACTGCTGAATCCGAGAAAGAAGAGGTTGCGTTCGGATTGAACCATATTCTGAATGTTCTTGAAACCTGAGGATCAATTAGAACAGGAAACTGAACGTTAATTGTATCAAACCTGAATCTCGGAGTGCTGAAATTAACTGAGTTAATAACTAATTGCTGATTTCCCTGATTTGTGATAGTGAAAGTTCCACCTGTGAGACAGTTTATCCTCCTGTTTGGAAAAGTTAGTGAGGTGTGTGATGAAGCTATGTAAGGTCCGCTGTATATGCCTCTTCCTGAAAGTGTAACTATCTTTACCGGACTGCCGTTGTCGTTACTTGAAATTCTTAACTCCCCTGATATGGAATCATAAACATTAGGTGTAAAGCCTATGTTATAATTTTTTGTCTGTGAAGGAGCTATGGTATCGGGTACAGTGTTCGGAGTTATGGAAAACCTTGGATCAGTTATAGTAAAAAGAGAGATTATCAGATTAGCTGTTCCCTGATTGATTATTGCAAGGTTTCGGTTTGCAGTAGTATTGATCAAGACGTTTCCGAAATTTATAGAATTGGGATTGGTGATGATTACAGGACTACCTGCACCCGTAAGCTGGTATTTATATAAATTTCTGTATTGACCGACTGACCCTCCGATTCTGTATGCAATCAGATAAAGATGACTTCCATCCCACCATAGACCCCTTGGATCGCAGTCATTATCTGGATCGGGAGCAGGGAATGAAAAAAGTGTGTCACCTGATGTTCTGCTGTATGCATATATTCTTTCCTCATCTCCCTGAAAGTTGTCGGTTACATACAGAATAGTATCTCCCTTCAGAGTTATTCCCTGAACCTGTTTCCCTCTTAAGGGAATTGAATCCACAAACTGACGTGAGGTAAGATTAATTTTATATGCCCATGCAAAAGGATATGTGGGGAAGTCCGGATAGTAAATAGCAATCCACAGGTTATTTCCTTCAAGAGCTATGCCGCCGATGCCTATTGTTGTATTACCGTAAAGAGAATTGATTCTAATAGTATCCAGTATTGTTCCAGAAGGACTTATTTTGATAACACGTGAATTAAGTGATGATGCATTTCTTGCAATCCAGAAACCATTTCCGTCCCACGCTAATCCCTGATTAAATGTAAAAGGAGTTGCGAGGCTGTCAAGAATAACTCCGTTTTTTGTAACCTTGTAAATCTTACCACCAGAAGATGATCCGATCCTCAGCGTATCGTTTATTTCAGTAACTCCCCAAAAACCGTTATATGCAGTATTTGCCGGGAACGGGTAAACTCCTACAAGGTTCTGTGACTGGAGTTTGTAAAGGGAAACTCCAAAAATTAAAATCAAAAGGATTTTAAATTTCATATTGATGACATATTAAATTATTCAATAATGCCAATTTTTTATGTGTATGAAAATGCAAAAAATTCCTAAACAGACCTAAATTATTACACAGAAAAATAATCCTTCATAATCTATCTTTGCATGGTTTATCTGTAGTTAATTAAATTTCATTATTTAAAAAAGAGATGAAATATAATAATCTGATTAACGGGCAATGGGTTAAACCATCATCGGAACTATATATTGAAAACAAAAATCCAGCTAACAGAGAAGATCTCATAGGACTTTTCCCTTCATCAACTTCAGATGATGTTGATAAAGCGGTGAATGCAGCCAGACAAGCATTTGAAAAATGGAGACTTGTTCCGGCACCACGAAGAGGTGACATTCTTAAGTTAGTTGGTGATAAACTATTATCACGTAAGGATGAAATTGCATTTGAGATGACACGTGAAATGGGAAAAGTGTTTGCTGAAACAAAGGGTGATGTTCAGGAAGGTATTGATACTGCTTACTACGCAGCATCTGAGGGGAGAAGACTTTTCGGGCATAATGCACCAAGTGAATTGCCAAATAAAATGAATCTCAGTTTCAGGGTCCCTGTTGGTGTGGGAGGCTTTATAACTCCATGGAACTTCCCTATGGCAATACCTACGTGGAAACTTTTTCCGGCTCTTGTGTGTGGTAATACCTGTGTGTTTAAACCAGCTGAACTTACTCCTAAAACCGCCCACACGCTTGTGGAAATTATAGATGAGTCAATGCGTGAGGTTCTCGGTAGAGACTACATCCCCGGTGTGATAAATCTTGTTCATGGCAAGGGAAGTGTGGTAGGAGAAGCTATTACAGGTCATTCTGATATTGATCTGATTTCATTTACAGGTTCAACTGCCGTTGGTAAACGTATTAATCAGGTTGCAGGTGCTTCTCTTAAAAGGGTATCTCTTGAACTTGGTGGTAAAAATGCTCAGATTGTTATGGATGACGCTAATCTGGAACTTGCTCTTGATGCTGTGATCTGGGGTGCATTCGGTACAACAGGTCAGAGATGCACTGCAACTTCAAGACTGATACTTCATGAGAAAATACATGATGAATTTCTGAATATGCTTACCGAAAGGGTTCAGAAACTGAGATTAGGTTATGGTAATGATAAAAACGTAGATGTAGGACCTCTGGTAAGTGAGGAACAAAGAAATAATGTTCATAAATACGTGAAGATAGGAATTGAAGAAGACAGGGCAGAACTTGTTACAGGTGGTGAGTTTGCTGAAGACGGGGATTTATCCAAAGGCTGGTTCTACAAGCCTACCATATTTAAGAATGTCAGGCCGGATATGCGTATAGCGCAGGAAGAAATTTTCGGTCCTGTGCTTGCTGTAATTAAAACCTCTTCACTTGATGAGGCGATAAGTATCTTAAACGGAACAAGATATGGTTTGTCATCATCTGTTTTTACTAATAATGTTAATGATGCTTTCCGTGCCATCAGAGATATAAAGGCTGGAATAACCTACATAAACGGAGCAACGATCGGAGCTGAAGCCCATATGCCTTTTGGTGGTGTTAAGGAGACAGGTAATGGTCACAGGGAAGGAGGCTGGACAGTTTATGATTTCTATACAGAATGGAAGGCTGTATATATAGATTATTCCGGTAAACTACAAAGAGCTCAGATTGATAACTACTAACTGAAATTAATTTCTAAAAGCTAATGAATTACGACAACAGAATTTACAAAAAAGGGACCTTGATATATTTCTCAGCTTTTTTTATTAACATAGTTCTTTCAGTGTTTTTCATAATGGCTTCAGGATTTGTATCCAAAGAAGCTTTAAGAAATTTTGAGGAAGTATCAGAGGAATCAAAGGGTAAGGGTTTTTATTTAATTGAGAAGTTGAGCGGACTATTCGGTGACGATGCAGCGGGTGATGTCAGGGTTGATACACCGGAGGCACTGGCACATTTTGAATTATATGATGCATTGAACTACGATATAGAATTATCTTTTGATCTTAATCAACGTTTATTAAACGGAGTAGTTTATGCGAGACTTCAGCCGAATACTGATACCCTGAGAACAATATATCTCAATCTTTACGATAATATGAAGGTTAGCGAACTGAAGATGGGTAATCTCATTAGGACAGGTATTGACTACACAAGAAACTTCAGGTCAATGCCAATGGAGGATGTTACATATTCACAGGCAAATAATTATTTAACCGTGAGATTATCCGAGTCTCAGGTTCCGATGAAAGGAGATATAATTGTTCTTAAAATTGTTTATTCAGGTAAGCCTCTGAAGAAAGGTTTTGATTCATTTTCATTTAAGGAGATATATGGCAACCTTTACATTTACACCTTAAGTGAACCAAACTGGGGACCTGTATGGTGGCCCTCAAAGGATTTTCCGGATGACAAGGCGTTGGTGAACATGAGTCTTAGAGTACCTACGGGCTGGTGGGGTATATCAAACGGAGTGCTTAAAGATACACTTAATAACGGTGACGGGACTACTACATTTAACTGGGAGTCTAATTATCCAATAGCTACCTATCTCGTAAGTATAGTATGCGGGAAAATGAATTACTGGTCAGATACTTACACTTCTCTTGACGGGAAAAAACAGATGCCTATAATGTATTTCGCTTTTCCCAAGAATTTTAACAATGCGAAATTTGACTGGGAAAGAACACCTGAGATGATAAAATTATATTCTGAGTTATTCGGTGAATATCCGTTCATCAATGAGAAATACGGTATGGCTGAGTTTGGCTGGACAAGTGGTGCAATGGAACATCAGACAATATCATCTATGGGATATTTACTTCAGACAGGTGATAAGAGATATGAAAATGTCGTTGCTCATGAACTTGCGCATCACTGGTGGGGGAATGCTGTTACGCTGAAAGACTGGAAAAATATATGGCTCAATGAAGGGTTTGCAACATATTCAGAAGCATTATGGGAAGAATATCAGAAAGGTAGGAAAGCTTACCTTGATTATATGAAAGGTAAGGATTTCGGATATTTTTCAGGGACTATTTACGCTCCCAAAGGTTTTATAGATAATTTTGCTGTATATGCTACTGTTTATCAGAAAGGCAGCTGGGTTCTGCATATGCTGAGGGGCGTTATGGGAGATGAGAAATTTTTCGGTGCTATAAGAGCTTACTATGAAAGACATAAATACAAAAACGCAGAGACATCACAGCTTGTTGAGATATGTGAGGAGTTTTACGGTTCAAAACTGGACTGGTTTTTTGATCAGTGGGTCTATAAAGGGACTGGCAGACCGCGTTATGAATATTCGTGGAAGAAGGAGGAATTTCAGGATCAGAAAGGTTCAGGTAACTACACAGTGAGGGTGAGAATCAAACAGGTTCAGAAAGATGATGATTTTCCTGTTTATAAAATGCCTTTGAAAATTTCAGTTTCAACTAAATTCGGAGAACAGGAATTTACTGTTTTCAATGATCAGAGAGACCAGACCTTTCAGTTTGTAACAGATTCTGAGCCCACAGATGTTTATTTAGACAAAGAAGGCTGGATATTAAAGAAAGCAGCAAAGGGATCCTATGAGGAGCAATGACCTCTGATTTGTCAGTTCTTTCTGAACTGAGTAAGAAGTTTTCTGGAGTTACGGTTTCAGAAATTTATCCTCTGAAGTCTCACGGTTCAGACAGGAGAATTTTCAGGATTTATTTATCTGACGAAAATACCTTGATAGGTATTGCAAATGACAATATTGCTGAAAATAAAGCTTTTATTGGTTTTGCTGATCACTTCAAAAGACATGGAATGAATGTTCCTGAAATCTTTTCTGTCTCAGAAGATCTGAAGCATTACCTTCTTGAAGATTTAGGAGACATTACCCTGTTGAATGAGGTATCTAAGGGTTTCGACAAAAACAAAATTACTTTATATAAAGAGGCAATTGATAATCTTATAAAATTTCAGATTGAGGCTTCTAGCGACATTAATTATTCACTTTGCTATCAGTTTAGGGAGTTTGGTGAAGATAATATGAGATTTGATTTAAACTATTTCAGGACATCATTTCTAGATAATTATAGGATTAACTATAATGATGAATTGCTTGAAATGGATTTCAGAACCCTTATAGATATACTAATGAATTACAGACGAGATTATTTTCTTTACAGGGATTTTCAGTCAAGGAATATAATGATTAAAGACGATTCTCTTTACTTTATAGATTTTCAGTCCGGAAGAAAAGGGGCATTACTTTACGATATCGCTTCACTTCTTTATGATTCAAAAGCTAATATACCTCAGTATATCAGGGAAGAATTACTGGAATATTATTTCAATAAGGTGTCAGAAGTTACATCTCTTGATATAAATACTTATCGTTATGGTTTCTGGTATTTTGTCTTAGTAAGAATCCTTCAGGCTATGGGTGCATACGGATATCTGGGTTTCATTAAAGGTAAAAGAGAATTTCTTGAAAGCGTGCATCCGGCTTTGCTTAACGTCAGGTTTGTTCTTTCAGAGAAAATTAAAAGTCCAGAACTTAAATATCTGGAAACTTTATTTAATGAAAAAAGTTTTCATCTGAATTAAATTTTATTCTATGCTCAGACATATTATAAAAGGTTTAAACGTTTCAGAATATGGAGAAGTTAAAGAGAAAACCATAATATTTATACATGCATTCCCTTTGACTGAAGAGATGTGGAAACCTCAGACAGAAGCATTAAGAGGGGAGTTCAGGGTTATAACCTATGATCTCAGAGGGTTCGGTAAAAGTGATTACGGGGACGGTCATTTCACAATAGACATGCATGTGGGAGACCTTATATCAATTATTGATACGCTTAACATAAATAAACCTGTTATTTGTGGTTTATCAATGGGAGGTTATATTGTTCTCAGAGCCATTGAGCTTTATCAAAACAGATTTTCAGGGGCTATACTTGCATGTACGAAGTCAGAAGCAGACAACAATCCTGCCAAAATTAAACGATCTGATCAAATGGTTCTTTTAAAGTCCGGCAGGAAAGATGAATTTACAGAGTCTTTTGTAAATTCAGCTTTGAGTGAAGTCAGCATTTCATCGAAAACTGAGGTCGTTGAATTTATAAAAAAAATTATTTCAGAGCAGAAAGTAGAATCAATATGTGCAGGGCTTATGAGCCTTGCAGCACGAACGGATACTACGGATTCTCTTGAAAAGATAGATATTCCTCTTCTGATTATTTCTGGTAGGGAAGATAGGCTTGTTCCACCGGAGTTTTCTAAAATACTTTACGGAAAAACCAAGAATTCAGAGATTGTTGTTATTAATGAATGCGGACATTTCCCCAATCTTGAGAAACCAGATGAATTCAATAAGTCAGTCCGGGACTATATGAATGAAGTTTTTCAGACAGCCTGCTGAATCCTGACTGAAATCTCCCTCAGCATAACCTCAGTCATTTCTGAAATATTATAATGATGTTCCCAGCCCCAGTCTTCTCTTGCCTTGGAATCATCTATGCTTTCAGGCCAGCTTTCTGCGATCTCTTGCCTGAAGTCCGGATTATAGTTAATTGAGAAATCGCTTAATCTTGACTTTATCTCATCAGCTAGTTCAGACGGAGTAAAACTGAAGGCGCTTAAATTGTAAGATGACCGGATCTTGATTTTCTCCGGAGATGATTCCATAAGCTCTATGGTTCCCCTTATAGCATCTGGCATGAACATCATAGGCAGACGCGTATCAGCTTTAAGAAAACATTCATAACTTCTGCTTCTGACTGCATGATAGAATATATCCACTGCATAATCAGTTGTACCTCCGCCGGCTTTTGTTTTATAGCTTATCAGACCGGGATAGCGTATGCTCCTGACATCAATTTTGTGTTTTCTGTAATAATATTCACACCACCTTTCACCTGCAAGTTTACTTATTCCGTAAACAGTTGAGGGCTCTGTAACAGTTATCTGAGGT
>JAOADS010000098.1 GCA_026417195.1 Ignavibacteria bacterium
GCCTCAGACTCCATGATTATAACTGCGGACTGAAAGCATATACAAAAGACACAGCAAAAAACATACGGATTTACGGGGAAATGCACAGATACATACCAGCTATTGCCCATCTTTCTGGCTTCAGGGTAACTGAAATACCAGTCAATCACCATGAGAGAAAATACGGAAAAACTAAATATGGAATATCGAGATTCTTTAACGGATTTTTTGATCTCGTAACACTTATCTTTACCACAAGATACATTAAAAGACCTCTCCATCTTTTCGGTTTGATGGGAATTCTGAACTTTATTTGTGGAACCGGCATACTGATTTATCTCACAGTATTGAAATTCTTTGAGTCAACACCTATAAGCGGAAGACCCTTGTTCTTTGTAGGTATATTACTTGCAATTGTTGGTATTCAGTTCTTTTCTATAGGTCTCATAGGAGAAATGATCACTAAGACATCTCAGGACACAACAGATAATGTAATTATAGATAAAACCTTATAGCAATTTACATCTCAGATGGGTCTTATCAGTGACAAGGCAATCATATCAGAAAAAGCATCAATCGGAAACAATGTTTCTATAGGACATTATTCAGTTATAAATGATAATGTAAAGATTGAAGATAACGTTGAAATACACACATCAGCTATCATACACTCAGGTACTACTTTATCAAAAGGTGTACGGGTTTTCCATTCAGCAGTTATCGGCTCCGAACCTCAGGATCTGAAATTTCAGGGTGAAGATACAGTAACTGTAATAGGAGAAAACACTGTCATCAGGGAATTCTGTACAATAACCAGAGGAACCAAGGCAAGCGGGAAAACAGTAGTAGGAAGAAACAGTTACCTTATGTCATATGTACATATACCTCACGATTCTGTTATTGGTAATAATGTTATAATAGCCAACTCGGTAAACATGGGCGGGCACGTAGAAATAGGTGACTGGGCAATAATAGGGGGTCTGGCAGGTATCCATCAGTTTGTAAAAATAGGTGAACATAGTTTCATAGCTTTCAGTTCGCGCGTTACTCAGGACGTCCCGCCATATGTACTTGCGGGTGGAAAGGATTTTGGTTACATGGGTTTAAACATAGTTGGTCTGAAAAGAAGAGGCTTTGATGACAAGAAAATAAAATCTATTTCCAGAGCATACGATATAATATACGGAGATAAATATAATGTAAGAGACGCTTTAAAGTTCATAAAAGAAAATATGGATGCAACTCAGGAAATCTCTAAAATAATAGAATTCATTGAAAAAAGTGAAAGAGGGATAATCAGAAAAAAAAGGAATGATAACTCATTGTAAAAGATGGGAATATATAGAATCCGGCGAAAATGACGGCAGGTTCAATATGGACTTTGACCTGATGCTTGCTGAAAAGTGCAGAAACCTTGACACTGCATTTCTTAGACTTTACACTTGGAAGCCGTATGCAATTTCTCTGGGATATAATCAGAACAAAATTCTCAACGAAATCGAACTCGATATTCCCAAATGCAGGGCAGAAAAAATAGATATAGTCAGAAGACCAACTGGAGGCAGAGCTGTTCTGCATGCAGAGGAACTTACATATTCAGTTGTACTGAAATCCAGACTACCTGTCTCTGAAATAAACAGACATATATCAGAAGCAATTATTTACGGTCTTAAAAAATTCAGTCCCGGACTGCGAGAGGTCTCCTTGACAAAAGATAAACCCGATTTGCTCGGACTTATCAGGAAAGGTAACTATAAACTTTGCTTCAGTACCCAGGTAAAAAACGAAATCAACTGGCAGGGTAAAAAACTGGTTGGTTCAGCACAGAGAAGTTTCGGAGATGTAATCCTTCAGCACGGTTCTATTCTTACGGGAACATATCATAAAAATATAGTTGAATACCTGAATCTTCAGGGAGAGGAAAGAATCAGACTGAGAAACGAACTGGACAGTAAAACGGTTTCTATAAGTGAAATTACAGGCGAAAAAGTAAATCACACTCATCTTGCAGAATGTATCCTTGAAGGTTTTCAGAATTACCTTCAGATATCATTTTCGAAAATAAACAGACTTAACACTCATTTCACTATACCTGACAGATTAGAAAGTAGTCTCAATTAATGAAAAAAGCTGCTAATAAAACAAATACATCTAGACCTGCAGAAAGAAAAAAAATAACAACTAAGACTCTCACAACAATGAAAGAACGTGGTGAGAAAATAGCAGCCCTCACCGCATATGACTTCCTCTTCGCTAAATATCTTGAAGAGTCCGGAATTGATGTAATTCTTGTAGGAGATTCACTCGGAAACGTGGTTCAGGGAAATCCTACTACACTAAGCGTTACTTTAGATGAAATGATCTATCATGCAAAGCTAGTAAAAAAATCAATTAAAACAGCTCTCATGGTTGTTGATCTGCCATTTATGTCATATCATGTTGATCTAAAGGAAGCTGTAAGAAACTGCGGAAGGGTAATGAAGGAAACTGGATGTGATGCCGTGAAACTGGAAGGCGGCGAGAGAATTGCAGAAGTAGTTCAGCATCTCGTTAAGATAGGTATTCCTGTTATGGGACACCTTGGACTTACTCCTCAGTCAATAAATATATTCGGAACATACGTTACAAGAGGAACAGAGCCCGAAGAAGCTAACCGCATACGAAAAGATGCTGCAATACTTGAACAAGCCGGATGCTTTGCAGTTGTTCTGGAAAAAATACCTGCCAGGCTTGCAAAGAAAATCACTTCATCACTGAAAATTCCTACAATCGGAATAGGAGCAGGGATTCACTGTGACGGACAGATCCTGGTTACCCATGATATGCTGGGAATGACTGAACTGTTCCGCCCCCGATTTGTGAGGAGATATCTTGACATCGCATCACTGGCTAAGGAAGCTTTCACCAAATATATCCGTGATGTTAAAGAACAGAAATTTCCGAATAAGAATGAAAGTTACTGATTAATTTCCCCTCCTGATGACTTCAACTTTAAACATTCTCTTCATAGGAGACATAATAGGTGAACCCGGACTTAAATATATTGAAGATAATCTTAAAAAGATCCGTGAAGCTTACAATATACACTTTGCAATTGCAAACTCAGAAAATCTTTCCGGCGGTAAAGGATTCCTTGATAAAGACGTTAAACGTGCATTTGAAGCCGGAATAAACTGTCTCACTGGAGGTAATCACACATTCAGCAAGCTTCAGTCTATGGAATTACTTAAAGAGGAAGCACGACTGCTCCGTCCGGCTAATTATCACGACGATGTTTATGGAAGAGGTTATCAGCTTTATCCGGTAACAATAGACGGCGGAATTTTCAACGTTGCGGTAGTAAATCTTATGGGTAGAGTTTATCTTTCAACCCTGAACTGCCCTTTCAGAACAGCTAAGAAAATTATTGACAAAATATCCAAAACCACAAATCTCATAATCGTTGATTTCCATGGTGAGGCAACTGCAGAGAAACAGGCTTTCGCCTGGTTCATTGACGGAAAAGCAAGTGCTGTTATAGGGACACATACACACGTTCAGACAGCAGACGAAAGAGTTCTGCCAAACGGAACAGCTTATATTACCGATGTAGGAATGACAGGTGGTTTTGACGGAGTAATAGGAGGAAATAAAGAAGCATCAATTGCCCGCTTCTGGTATCAGACACCTCATAAAACTGATGTTGCAACAGAGGATGTAAAAATAAATGCTGTTGTCATAAATATTGATTTACAAACCGGTAAATCACTGAAAATAAAAAGAATCTTTGAACCTCCGTGGAAATCTGAATAAGGAATTTCATACAGTATAAATCATAAAACAGGCAGACAAGTATTTACCTGATTTTCCGTATCAACCCTCTGATAATTATGACTGAATTATCCGTTGTATTTATAACAAGCTTAATTTATTTTAAATCTGGAACATTTATAGGAAAATTTTGCTTAAATTTTTAAATCAGTATTTCATCTTTGTATAATACAGAGCTGTTATATCAGAATTTTATAACACGAATCCAGCAAGCCGGGAAAAAAGATATCATAATTAAGCTGGCCGGCAGGTTAGCTGTTCTTATTTCAACTTTACTTTCAGCTGTTCTGATAATGGTTTTTCTTGAAGCCTTGTTTTCTTTTGAAAGCGGGATCAGGAAAGTTATGTTATACGGATTGATTATTTCCGGCTTCGTCTTATTTCTTATTGTCATTATTCATTCATATATATCATTATCCGGAATCTCAAATAAATCTGTTACAAGGAAATATGCTTCTCAGATAGGAAACCGTTACACTAACATAAAAGACAAACTGGTAAACGCAATTGAAATTTACTCATCTCAGGGTAAAATATTTTCAGCAGAACTTATTTCAGAAGCACTTAAGAAACTTGACGAGGAAACAAAAGGAATTAACTTCAGTGAAATTGTTACTTTCAGGAATATAAGAACAGAACTGCTTCTGATCAGTTTCTGTGTTACATTATCAGGTTTCTTATTCACTGCATTTCCTTCCGTTTTCAGAGATTCATTATTTAGAATTATAAACTATAACTACTCATTTATAGATAACACCATCGGAGCTTCATTTGAAGTAAGTCCGGGAAATAAGGAAGTTCCTAAAAGTGAACCTGTCGAACTGTCAGTAAGACTTTCATTCAATGAGCCATCTTACTCAGCAGATGAAGTAACACTTCACCTGAAAGAAGTGAGCGCCGAGGAACTGGAACTGAAAAAATCAGAAATTAAACTCATACCATCTGATTTAAACTATTTCACATACAAAATACCGTCTGTGAACACAAAAATGGTTTACTGGTTTGAATACCGGGGGATCAGAAGTCATTCTTATACGATCTCTGTATTGCAGAGACCAGTTATAAAGTCACTTAAAGTTACAGTCTTTCCCCCTGCATATACCAGACTACCTTCACGAACTATAGAAGGAAATGATATAACAACAATAAAGGGAAGTGTAATCTATTTAGAAGCAGAAGCCTCCGGAGATCTCAAATCTGCATTCATTGAATTTACTTCAGGAAACAGAATAAATACAGAAACAGAAGGCAATATTCTTAAAGCTTCATTCACAGCTTTAGCAAATACTGAGTTTTCGCTGCATCTGATCAATCAGGCTGGTCTGGCAAACCTTAGTCCGGAAAAATACAATCTCAGGGTTTTTGCGGATGAATATCCCTCCATCTCAGTCACAGAGCCTGAAAGTTCTGAACTGAACGTTCAGGGTGTAAAGGAACTTCTCTTACGTTCAAGGATATCAGATGATTTCGGATTCAGCAGAATGAGGCTTGCCTACAGAATTTCAAAATCAAAATACGGACAGACAGATAATCAGTTCAGATTTACAGACATATCGATTAAGAACACTGACGCTATTGCTCTTGAAGTTCCCTACATCTGGAACCTCAGCTCACTTAATCTAGGAACTGAAGATGAAGTTGAATATTACCTTGAAGTTTATGATAATGACTTGGTAAGCGGACCAAAGGTAAGCCGTTCTGAAATAAGAAAGCTAATATATCCTTCGCTTGAAGCTCTGATGAAAAAGACAGAGGAAACCAGAGACAATATTGAAAATCTTCTTGAGTCTGCTCTTCAGGACGCATCAGACCTTAAAAAGGAACTTGATGAGATAAAAGATAAACTTGAAAGAAATCCTGAAGAACTCGGACTGAACGATCCATCAAAAAACCAGCAACTCCAGCAGAAACTTGAAAATATTCAGAACAGTCTTTCCGTCACAAGAGAGAAACTTGATGAACTGATGAATGAGCTACAGCAGCAAAGCCAGATATCTAAGGAAACCCTTGAGAAATATCTTGAACTTCAGCAGCTATTCCAGAAAATAGATTCAAAGGAGCTAAGGGAAGCCCTCAGAAAACTTCAGGAAGCTATGAGGAATTTCAATAAAGATGAACTGAGGGAAGCCATGAAGAACTTTAAGTTTGATGAAGAAAACTTTAAAAAGTCGCTTGAGAAAACCATGGAGCTTTTGAACAAAATCCTTAATGAACAGAAATTCGGAGAACTTACTGAGAAGCTGAATGAATTAACAAAAAATCAGGATAAAATAAAACAAGAGCTTAAAGAATCTTCGGATACAGATAAAATGAAAGAACTCTCGGATAAGCAAAGGAAGCTCAAGGAACAGATGTCAGAGTTCCAGAAACAGTTCAAGGAACTCACTGAAAATATGAAGAAATCTGGAGACAGACAGCTTTCAAAAGACATGCAGAAAATGCTTGAAGAAATGATGAAGAAACAACTTGAACAGAAAATGCAGCAGGCTTCAGATGAACTACAAAGTTCAAACAAGAGTAAATCTTCAAAATCCCAGGAACAGCTCTCTCAGGATATGAATGAACTCAACCAGCAGATGCAAAAGATGTTATCTGATCTTCTTGACAGAGAAAATTCAGCCATGCAACAGAAAATGGAAGAATTCCTTGAGAGAATGAAACAAATGTCAAAAAGACAGAAAGAACTTCAGGAAAAGTCAGAAAGGTTGGATAAAAACAGCAAAGAAGATGAGTTCAGACAGAATAAAGCAGAACAGGAGGCTTTAAAAAACCAGCTTTCTAATTTCATTGAAGATTTTATGAGCCTTTCACAGCAGATGGGACCTAATCCGATGATGAATAAAAATCTTGGTGATGCCTTCAATGAAATGCAGAACGCATCAGATAAACTTGGCAAGAAAGACTCTAAAGGAGCAAATAAATCACAGGGAAAAGCAAAGGAACATCTTGACAAGGCAATTGAAAGAATGGAACAGATGTGCCAGAGTGGTCAGTCCGGCAAAGGCAGTAAGCCTTCAATGAGCCTGCAGCAACTCCTTCAGAAACTTCAGGAAATGATACAGAGACAGCAGGGCTTAAACCAGCAGATGCAGGGAATGCCGAACGGAAATCAGGGGCAGTTCTCTCAGGAACAAATGGCTGAGATGCAGAGACTGTCGCTTGAACAGGAGCAGATAAGACGCGAACTCGGAAAAATGAACCAGGACGTTCAGAAAATGCAGGAAATGGAAGGCAAGAAGATGCTTGGTAATTTGGAGCAGATACAGAAAGATATGATGGAAGTAATAAAGGATCTTCAGGATAACTCCATTACTCCTGAAACAAGGAAAAGGCAGGAAAAGATCTTGTCAAGACTGCTTGATTTCCAGCTCTCTGCAAGGGAAAAAGATTTTGAACAGCGCAGGGAATCAAGACCGGGTAAGAATTTTGTAAGGACCTCACCGGAGGAAATAGTTATATCCCGCCCTAACATCATTAACGGCGTAAACACAGATATACTCCAGTTAAACCGTGAGAACTACACTGATGATTATCAGAACATAATCATTAAGTATAAAAAGAAATTAAACACGAGGTGATGACTGGTTTAGGTAACCGCAGAGAGTACTGAGTTTTTTCTCCTCGAACACTTCGGTTTGGTTTTTTTATTTTTTCAACGCTGAGGACGCGGAGGTTTTATTTCTGTTCTATGCGGTTTATTTCTCTGCGTGCTCCGCGGTTTAGTCTTTTTACCGCAGAGGACGCTGAGGGGATAATATTTTTCACTGCAGAGGGCGCAGAGGGTTAAAACCTTTCAACGCAGAGGACGCTGAGTTTTTATCTTTGCGTCTTCTCTGCGTGCTCCGCGGCTCATCTCTCTGCGAACTCTGCGGTTTATACATCTACGAATTTAGTGTATTAAGTAATTTTTTAAATGCTAAGAATCCTATATTGCGTTTCTATAGCAGATTTTTAATATCAGGAATCCCAATCCTGCTGTTATTTGTATGGAGCTTTTGTAAAAATTCTGCCTTGTAAGGATTCACAAGAGAACATATAATATTCATTTTTACATCCTGTGCATTCAATATGTAAGTGTGAGAGTATTGAAAGCGTCTGGATGATTTTGGAAAACCAGGGCTGTTATCTATATCTTTTTCCTGGACAATAATTTTGTGTTTTAAAACAGCAACAAAATCCGTTAAACCATTGTCTGTAAAAATTGAAGGCAAGCTGAACAATGATTGGTGACTATATTTTCTTATTTGCATTCTCGTATCATTATTCAATCCCAGTGTGTTATCATCAAGTTTTCTTACTTCGATAATCTGAATTTGTCTGCAGGATTTATTTTCAAGATCACAATCGGGTGTTACAACAATACCATAAGCAAGTGTATTATTATCAC
>JAOADS010000099.1 GCA_026417195.1 Ignavibacteria bacterium
CGTCTTAGCTTATATTAATAGGCTATCTTTACAATTGAAGTCACTATGGCCATTAAGCAGATCACACTTGTTATATGCAATAATTGAGTTATCCCCTGATATCTTATCATTTCCCAGACCTGCTGTTGCATCCTTAAGGACGATTAACAGATCTGCCCTTTCACGTATTGAGATAGATTTTTTTATACCAGCTTCCTCGATCTCCTCAGAGGATTCTCTAATACCTGCTGTATCAATCAAATTTACTGGGAATCCATCAATCGTTAAGGTCTCGCTTATGTAATCCCTGGTCGTGCCCGGAATATCGCTTACTATTGCTCTATCGTAGTTAAGCAGATAATTAAACAAGCTTGACTTACCAACATTAGGCTCACCTACTATAGCTAAATTTATTCCGTCTCTGATAAGTTTTCCGGTGTAATACGTATCAACCAGCCTTTTGAATTCATTTATTAAAGTATCTATTCTCATGATTAACTCATCCCTTGAAACAAACTCCAAACCTTCTTCTGAAAAATCCAGCTCTAACTCAAGGAGCGAACAATAGTTAATAAGCTCTTGTCTCAGACTGTTAATCTTGGCGGAGTATTCCCCTGTTAACTGGCTGAAAGCTAATTTCCTCGATTCCTCAGATCTTGACTTGATAAGTTCGGCTACAGATTCAGCCTGAGCTAAATCCATCTTACCGTTAAGGAAAGCCCTTTTGGTAAATTCACCCGGCATAGCGGCCACTGCACCCCACTTGGCAAGTAAATCATTGATTTTACTGTAGATATATAAGCCCCCATGAGAGGAAATCTCAACCGTATCTTCACCGGTGTATGAGTGAGGACCCTTAAAAACACTTAAAATCACCTCGTCAACTGCTTCATTCTTGTCTTTATCGAAGATATAGACATGATGTAAAGTATTGGGATAGAACTTGCTTAAATCAAGTAATTCAAACCTGCTGAAGGACTTTGAAACTATGTTTGATACAAGCTCAAATGTTCCCTCTCCGGACACCCTTATAACAGAAATAGCAGACTGGCCAATAAGAGTGAGAGGCGCAAAAATTATTTTTCTTATTTCACTCATTTAATGCTGACCTACAAAAATAATTCAAGTGTAAAATCTTAACAATGAAAATAATACTTTGCAAAACTCTTTGCATATTTATAACAATCATCAATTTACTGTTTTATTAAGCTCTGAAATTTTATATTTGTAAATGAACTTCTCGTATATTGATGTAATTATAGTCATAGTATATCTTATAGGTGTTACAGGATATGGGATTTTAAAAGGTGGTAAACAAAAATCTGCACGTGATTATTTTATAAGTGAAAAAGCTGTTCCCTGGTGGGCAGTTTGTTTTGCAGTAGTTGCAACTGAGACGAGTGCATTAACTTTTATCAGCATCCCCGGAGTTGCATATCTCGGAAATCTCAATTTTCTACAACTGGCAATCGGATATATCATTGGCAGGATAATAGTAAGTTACTTCCTGCTTCCCAGATACTACGAGGGAGAACTTCTTACAGCTTACGCATATCTTGATAAAAGGTTTGGTCCGAAAACAAGGAACTTCGCATCATCAGTTTTCATGATAACACGCCTTTTCGCAGACGGAGTAAGGTTATACGCTACCGCCATACCACTTGCTATTATACTCAAGGGCTTTAATCTTTTTTCCGCAGCTCCAGACTGGCAGATCTATGTGATTTCAATTACAATTATAGCTTTCATCACACTGATATACACATACTTAGGTGGAGTGAGAGCTGTTATATGGACCGATGTGATTCAAATGTTTATATACATAGGTGGCGGATTGCTTTCCCTTTATGTTTTATCAGCTAATATCAAACTCAGTCCGGGAGAAATTTTCTCAACTCTTTCATCTTCAGGCAAACTTGACTTCCTCAATTTTCATTTCGATTTCACAATGCCTTATACAATTCTTTCAAGCATAATAGGAGGAGCTTTTCTTTCCATGGCTTCACATGGAACGGATCAGCTGATTGTTCAGAGACTTCTTGCCGCAAATTCGCTGAAAGCTTCACAAAAAGCATTGATAACCAGCGGCTTTATTGTATTTATTCAGTTTGCTTTATTTTTACTGATAGGATCTGTTCTCTATATTTTCTTTTCAGGTGAACAAATGAAAGCTGACGAAGTTTTTCCGAAATTTATAATTAACCATATGCCTTCCGGAATATCAGGTATTATAATAGCCGGCCTTCTTGCTGCAGCAATGTCAACACTTTCTGGTTCCATATCTGCTCTTTCATCATCACTGGTTGAAGATATTTATAAACCTTATTTCGGGAAAAATTTATCAGAGGAAAATCTCCTTAAAGCTTCAAGGATAATAGCTCTTCTCTGGTGTATAGCTCTTCTGTTGTCAGCTTTCCTGTTTATGAATTCTCCTAAATCTGTTGTGGAACTGGGTCTGACAATAGCATCGTTCACTTACGGAGGTTTACTTGGTACATTTCTTCTTGGAATATTCTTTAAAGCAGACGAGAGCAAAGCTTTAACGGGATTTGTTTCTGCAATATTAGGAATGATAGTTGTAATCTATTTTACACCGGTTGCATGGACCTGGTATACATTAACCGGTGTAATCATAGCACTTCTTGTAGCTAATCTGACTAGTCTTATCAGGAAAAAGACTCATTTAGTTTAGTTTTTACGAGTCCTTGTTTAACTCTATGGTTTATTTTTTTCCTCCTTTCTCCGTTTTCTGATTTCCTTCAGCTTATCTTTTAATTCCATTTCAAATTTAGCCTCGTAGACAAGCATTTTTGCGATTTGCTTTGAACTGAGAATTCCGCTTATATTTTCCATGAAATCCTTTCTGTGAGTATGAATACTGTCATCAATGGAAATTAATTTTGAAATAAGTGTATCTGCTCCTGAACCTGTTTCAACATTATCCTTGAGTTCTTTCATTATCTTTCTTCTTTCTTTTCTGAACTCACTCATTTTAAAAACAAACTTTTTAAATCTCAGACGGAATTCATCAGCAGTTTTATCATCCAGTTCCATTTTTTCTACAAGCTTCTCAGTCTTTATCTCAAGAAGTTTTTCAATTAGTTTCTGCTGTGATAAACCGGGAAAGCTGTAAATGACGCTGATAATTAAAAATAATTTTACAATTCTCATTTTAGTTGAATTTTCTATTAATTTGTATTTAAAATTTCTTCAATCAGTTTCTCTTCTTCATCTTTGGTTAAGTCATAAAGTTCATCAATATCTGTCAGGTCATATGTGGCTGACTGGAAAAGATTGTCAAATTCCTCTTCTTCTTCATAGGTACTTTCAACTAAGGTTTCTTCCTTAAAACTTTTTAAATCGTGCTTCTTTTTACTTTTTACTATTTCTGTATCCTCAGTTAAAAGAGAATCTGTTTCAGTTTTCTTCAGCTCATCAACTTTTAATTCCTTATCGGATTTAATTGAATCAGATGAATCAGTAAGAGAAATTTCCCTTGTGCTTTCACTTATAAAAAGCCTGAGTAAATTGTCTTTCTGAAAATACGCAAAAACCATAATCAGCAGTACAGCAGCTGCAGCGAAGTATCTGAAATTTAAAAAAGAACCTTGCTTTTTATTTTCAAGTGATTTCACAGAATTACTTATATTTGATGCCAGAGTTTCCCAGTATTTATCATCCGGCTCAGGAAAATTAAATCCTGACAGTGTTGAAGCTGTTAATTTAAGTTCTTCATACAATTTTCTCAGTTCAGGATATAGTTTTATGGCTTCCGATACTTTTGAAGACTGATCAGCATCCAGCATGCCGCTCACATAGTCCGGAAGAAGGAGTTTGAACTCTTCTATATTAATTTCTTTAGACATTTTCTTTTAATTTTTCTTTCAGGTAATCAGATATTTTCTTAAAAGCGTGAAAGTAATTTGCTTTTACTGCACCTACAGATCTGTTCATTACAGTTGATATTTCATCGTAGCTCATTTTATCGTAATACCTCAGGCTGAAAACTGTTCTTTGCTGATCGGGAAGGGAGGCAATAGCATTTTCAATTAGCCTGAGCCTGTTTTCCTGATCAATTTCATCGCCAAGCTTATCTGTATTAGCATATATATCATTTGGGAGAAGCTCCATACTTACAGTTTTATCCGATTTTCTTTTTTTCAGATAGTTCAGTGTATAGTTCACAGCTATTTTATATATCCAGGTATATAATGAAGAATCTCCCCTGAACCCTGAAATAGACCGGTAAATCTTAATGAAAACTTCCTGTGTAATATCATCAGCTTCATCATGATTTAAGACCATTCTGTAAACATGTCCGTAGATCTTCTTCTGATATTTAAGGACAATTATATCAAAAGCTTTCCTATCACCATTTTTGAAACGTGATATCAATGAACCATCGTCATTGGTATTTAATCTGTTCATTTAAAAAATCACTTACTCCTTAACCATAAACCGCATAAATATAGACAAAAATAATAATTAAAAAGTTTAATTCATTAGCATTAAACTTTTGATTCAGATATTCTGTCAATATGTATGTAAAACCCAACATGGAGGAAAAATGAAATATCTGTATTTGCCTGTTTTTTTGGTCTTTTCATTATTTACAGCCTGTTCTGACAATGTAACTGAAGTAGAAGAAACTGATGATCAGTTTATCCGGAGTGTAATTTATAACGGCTACGCAGGCCAGAATAATGAAGACGATGATCTGATTTTCTCAGAGAGAAACGATTTCAGTGACGGAGGACCAGTCGGTAATTTAATTGGTGATACTCCGCTGGATTCACTGATAGCCTGGGGCAGGATAGTTAACAATGTTAACCGTAATATTTCAATCAGCAGTGAAGGTGATACAATTAAAAACGTAAACATAACAACAACTGTAAACGGCACACTCATTATAATCGGAGTTTTAAACAGTGTAGTGGATACAATATATAAGCCTTATATTAACGAGTTCAGAAGACTTGCTGTCTTTAAACGAATTGCCCGAACTCCAAGACCAAGATTTAACTGGAGGCTTTACAAAATTTCTGTGTTAGACGGTGAATCGAAATCTCCTCAGATAGGCACTCAGTTTGTTGAAATGAATAAAATAGAAGTTTTTATAAACGGGGCTTTACGTTATACTTTCAACGGACCGGATTTCACACAAAATATATTTACCACTAGGTTTTTCGGAGGAGAAGGCATACCTGAAGTAAATATAAATGACGAAGTAAAGCTGAAAGTTTATCTGTATTCAACCCAGCAGCAGGCAGATCTGGTAAACTGGCACTGGAGCAGAAGGTTTCCCGGACGTTTCAGAGAAAGCTTCCAGCTTGTTTCAGAAACTCCATCTGGTTCTGGCTGGGAGAGAGTATATGAAAAAACTTTCAATATCAGTTCATCTCATCAGATAGGCAGGTTCAACGGATTCATAAGTGCAATCACCAGAGAATCGCTTTGGGATGACAATCCATCCAAATTAGCCGGAGACTTTGTGGCTACACCTTACAGAGTTAAACCTTAAGAAGAAATTTACTGCATAACCCTCCTCATAAATAGGAGGGTTTTTTATTACCTCACTTCAAACAGGAAATCAGCATTAAGTTTATTTCCCACTGTGTTGATTAGTCTGTGTATTTAATGAAAATAGTTTAAAATGTATATTTACAAACTGTTTCTTTATAAAAATTTAATTTCAGGAGATATAAACCATATGCCACAACTTGTACTTGTCCGCCATGGCCAATCTGAATGGAACAAAGAAAATCGTTTCACGGGCTGGATTGACATACCGCTTTCAGAACAGGGAGAAGAAGAGGCTCGTAACGTCGGAAGAAAGCTCAGAGGATTTAAATTTGACAAGGCTTTTTCATCAGTATTGCAAAGAGCAACGAAAACATACGAAATTGCCGCTTACGAAGCCGGATTTATGGATCTTCTGTTGGAAAAAGATGAAGCACTAAATGAGAGAATGTATGGTGATCTTCAGGGATTAAACAAAGATGAATGCAGAAAAAAATTCGGTGATGAACAGGTTCACATCTGGCGCAGAAGCTACGACGTTGCACCTCCCCGTGGAGAAAGCCTTAAAAACACAGCAGAAAGAGTCTTGCCTTATTATAAAAACAAGATAGAACCTCTACTCAAAAAAGGTAAAAATATTCTCATAGTAGCACATGGAAACAGCTTGAGGGCACTGGTGATGCATCTGGAAAAACTTACTGGAGAACAGATAGTTAAAGTTGAAATTCCTACGGGTGTTCCTATCGTTTATGAACTGGATGATAACTTAAATATAGTCTCAAAAAAGGAACTTTAAATTCTATATGAATGAATTTGAAAGAGCAGAGCAGACAGTTTATGAATTTGTGAAAAATGAAAATCTAAGAAGACATATGTATGCAGTAAGCGAAGCTATGAGAAATTATGCAAGAAAATTCGGTGAAGATGAAGATAAGTGGGCTGCTGTCGGAATGCTTCATGACTTTGACTGGGAGATGCATCCTAATTCTGAAGAACATCCTGTAAAAGGTGTGGAGATCCTGAAAAAAAGAAATTGGAGTGATGAGATACTGAGAGCAATTCTTTCACATGCCGATTATACCGGTGTAAGAAGGGAATCTCTCATGGAGAAAACCCTTTTTGCAGTTGATGAACTCTGCGGGTTTATAGTAGCATGTGTCCTTGTTCAGCCGGACAAAAAATTATCGGCACTGAAAACAGAATCCGTATTAAAGAAAATAAAAAAGAAAGAGTTCGCACGAAACGTGAAAAGAGAAGATCTCTTAAAAGGGGCTGAAGAACTGGGTATTGATTTTCAGGAACACGTAGAGTTTGTCCTTGAGTCGCTTAAGAAAATTTCTCCGAAACTAGGATTGTGAGCAAAGAGCAGAAATATAAAACATTAATAGATCAGATCAGGTCATTAACCTCAGATGAAAGCGATCTCATTGCAAACCTTTCAAATGTCTGTTCGGTATTGAAATACGGATTTGATTACTATTTCTGGGTGGGCTTTTACTTTCTCAGAGATGACGAACTTGTCCTCGGACCTTTTCAGGGACCTGTTGCCTGTACGCGAATAAAAATTCCAAACGGAGTATGCGGGGAATCAGTAAGAAGAAATGAAACAATAATTGTACCGGACGTTCATAAATTCCCCGGTCATATTGCGTGTAACAGTGAATCCAAAAGTGAAATAGTTGTCCCGTTAAGCAGAAACGGAAAAATAAAGGGTGTTTTGGATATAGATTCAGATTCATATAATATGTTTGATGAAACAGATAAAATATATCTTGAGGAATTAAGAGATTATCTATTATCTCTGAACTGGCAACAGCAAAGTTGAAAAAATTTCTTGTAATATTTTTCCTTCCCTTAACATTCATAGAAGCAAAACTTCTGTCCCAAACCGGTAGTGACTCTGTCATATATGTTCCGATCCGGGATACTTCAAAAAAACAACTCCGTGAAGGTGAAATTGATGCTATAGTGAAATACTCTGCAAATGATTCCATATTATTTGATCTGACCGAAGAGAAACTGTATCTCTATAAAGATGCTGAGCTGATTTACAAGGATTATAAACTGAAAGCAGATAGAATAATCCTTTACCGGGAGAATTCTCTTATGGAAGCTTACGGTGCAGAAGATACTTCAGGTAATTTAGCTGGAACACCGGTATTTTATGAAGGTTCAAAAAGGTATGATGCTTTCAGGCTGAAATATAACTTCCACACCCGCAGGGGAACAATTGAAATGGGTTCAACGGAGATTGAAGGCGGGTATTATCTCGGAGAGAAAATCAAAAAAGTTGACGAGGAAATTTATTTCATAAAAGGAGGCAGATATACAACCTGTGACAAGATAAATCCCGACTATTATTTCGGAAGTCCGAAAATGAAAGTTATTCAGGGAGACAAGGTAATAGCAGAACCGGTGTTTTTGTATATTGACGATGTGCCGGTATTTGCACTACCTTTTGGTATCTTCCCTAACCACTCAGGAAGATCCAGCGGTCTGATACCACCGGCTTACGGAGAGGATGCATTTTATGGGAGATATCTTTCAAGGCTTGGTTATTTCTGGGCTATTAATGCTGTCTCTTATACACATCT
>JAOADS010000009.1 GCA_026417195.1 Ignavibacteria bacterium
CCACCATCTCCACCAATAGTAACTCCATCCCTGATAATCCTTCTCATCTTCAATCCTGTAAGCCCAGTCATCTTTAACAACCTCACAGCCTGCAGGTATAGGATCCTCAAGCATGAAATACTGACTGTTAAAATCCTTGGCGCTGACACGTATTTTTACCAGCAGTTCCTGACCGGATTTTACCTTCCCGTCAAAATACCTTTTCCTGTATATCATTTCATCTCTTTCATACTTTCTGTATTTCTCCAGAACATAATATTCCTTTTCAACTCTGAATCCGTTTTCTCTTGGCTGGATTTTAGTTTCAGAAGTATAATATCTCAGATCTGAGGTAAGGTATAATTTGCCTCTGCCGTTTTTCTCAACTCTCAGAATATTACTGCCCTCTCTCAGTTTACTGCCTTCAATCGTAATACGTAAATCTCTTTCAAATACATCTGCCTTGGTAAATCTTTTTTCCTCAACCTGTTCATCATTAACAAATATTCTCACCATGAAGTCAGGATCAAGCTCATCGGAAGTTTTAAGGTAATCAACAAGTGTATATATAGCAAAGGCTGTGCTTTTGGTATTTGTCCAACCTCCTCCCTGTCTCTGCATCATAAGCCATCTCACAGCTTTGTTGATTAAATCCGGATTGTCTTTGAGAGAAATTGGCTGGGCAATCAGAGCCTTGATAGCCATAGATGTTACCTGAACCTTATCATCCTGCCATCTGTATGAAACATTATCTCCGCCCCAGTATGCTCCGGCTTCTCCCTGATATTTGACATTTCTCAATAGTTTCCCGGAAAGCATTAATGCCTTTTCTCTGTCTCCGATATTTGAAAAAGTCATAGAAAGGAGTGCAAGCGTATAGTCATTTAAGGTTTCATCCAGACTTATTAATTCAAACTGTTCGTCAAATAATTTTTTTTCAACTCCTTCAGCATGTGAAAGAGAATAAAGCATGTAAGCCCTTGTCTGAGGATCAATACTTTTATCCTTAAGCTGATTTTTCAGGGCATTAATACCTTTGCCGTAAACATCTTTTCTCACCGGATATCCTGATTTATCGGCTAAAGTTAGACCATAAATAACATATGCAGTCATAAAAGGCTGTGAATTGTCATTCATCCACCAGCCCCAACCTCCGTCATAGTGCTGCATAGAGTAAAGCCTGTTATATCCTGCCTCAACCATCTTTGGAAGATCTTTTTTTGTAGCATCACTTATCGGAGCATTAAGCTCTTTTAATGCAGCTGCTACAACTACCGTCGGAAGAAACCTGCTCATAGTCTGTTCAACACAACCGTAAGGATAACCTACCAACCCGTCAAGTGCACCCAGTATAGCTGAAGCAAGTGAAGGAGCTGCTGTCAGGGTTAAAGATACAGAACGTAAATCTGTGTACTGAGGAATTTGAAGGTTTTTAGTTTCTGTTCTGTCAGTCTCGGAAATATCTACAGTGTTGTACATAGCTAACTGAAGTCCATGCGGCTGAAGAGGCACTTTAAGCTCAACTGCATCAGACTCTTCATTTGTCAGAGCCTTGGCTGTAATTTTCGCAAAACCAACTGGCTCAGTTACAGCAGCTTTCCAGTCTATCCTCACTTCTCCGTTTGCAGGGATTATGATTTCTTTCTGAGACTTTTCCTTTATGAGAATATTTTCGGCATTTAATGATATCCTTGTAAGTTTATCACCTGCGAGATAGTTGTGAACTATTGTTGAAAAGGTAACTTCATCTCCCTGCTGAAGAAATCTGGGTGTTTCAAGTCTTACAAGCAGATCTTTTCTTGTAATCAGAGATTTAACTCCCTGTCCTACCCTTGTATCCTCAGTTATCACCCTTGAGGTAATTCTCCATTCAGTGAGGTTATCAGGAAACTTAACTGAGATGTAAGCATAACCATTATCATCCGTTCTGACTGAAGGAGTCCAGTAAGCAGCATCCCTGAAGTCGCTCCTGGTTTCAGCTTCTAAAAATACATTTTCACCGGGGGCTTTATTCTTCACTTCGCTATCAAGTCTGGCAGACGGCAAATCGGATTCCATCATCTCTCTCCCTTCATCCATCCAACCATCTCTGATTATTCCGGCATGCGTTGTTATCACAATACGGACTTCATTGGTAAAACCTTTTTTCACATATATCCTTTTACTTACATCTTTATCACCTTTGCCTTGCAAGACACTGATTTTATAATTCCCCTCAGGCAGTTTGAATTCAAAATTTCCATCCTGATCAGAAAGACCAGCCAGATAATCATCGTCTATAACAATATTTACAGAGGGAACGCCGTTACCGCTATAATCAATGACTCTCCCCTTAACAGTACCAAGGTCAGCCTCACTTAAAGATTTAAGATTAAACCTTTCATATATCGTGATCAGCCTTGAGTAACCGTAATAAGATCTGTTTTCATTGTAAAACATGCCTGCACCATACCACTTCGGAGAATAGAAAAATTTTGCTGGTTCTTTAGTGTTATCTGATTTTATAGCATATATACTCTCATCAATCACACCTAATGAAAGTTCTGAATTTTTCACTGGATTACCCTGATGATCTGTAACTTTTACAATAAGTGATGCTGATTCGCCCGGTTTATAAATGGTTTTATCTGATCCTATATTAACATTAAGGAATTTCGTCTCAGGTATAACCATAACTGACTTTGAGGAAGTATAAAACTTGCCATCTGTTACATAGGAGGCTGTGATATAGAAATTTGGTGTGCAGTTCTCATCAACCGGAATTTCAATTACCTCGGAAACATCATTAAACTTTTCGACACGGTAAGATATAAGCTTATCATTTTGTGTTGTGATAAGTACATCGCTGCCTGCTTTGGTGGTTATTATAACAGCTCTGCAGATCTCGCCAGGTTTATATGAATCCTTATCTGTAATTATCTGAACTGCACCAGACTCATTATACCACCAGCTCATATTGCCTCCTGATACATAACAATACGTTTTATCCGTAACTCTCCTGCCCCTTGAGTCCCGTGAGTTAATTGTAATTGAATAGTAACCTTCCTTTTCAGCTTTGAATTTTACTGACCCTCTGCCATCCGGCTCTGTTCTGCCATCAAGTTTTGTAACAGATTCCCTGTTTTCCTTGTAATCAGGATAAGCGCTCCATGTTATTCTGTAAACTTCTGCTTCAAACTCAGTTTCAACTGGTTTATCTGAGAAATCCATTGCATTTACTTCAATTATAACCTCCTCACCCGGCTTATATAAATATTTATCTGTTTTGGAAGTTAAAATGAAGTCAGCCCTTGTAACTAATACAGTAGTTGTCGAAGATATCTCACGGCGGGATTTATCTCTGACCTTTGCCTGAATTATATATGTGAAGTCCGATTCGCTTTCATACGCCATCCACCAATAAATTCTTTTGCCTCTGAAATCTTCATTTGTAACATATTCAAAATCAAACTTTCCTTCACTATTTAATTTCCCCTTACCTGTGTAGATTAAATCCGCACCGGAATATTTATAATTCTCGTCAAGGTTTGAGTAATATTCTTCATACCATGATCTGTAATCGCTGAAATACCACCATGGCCTGTAATACTCTTTTTTGAAAATCAGATATTCAATGTCAGCATCCTGTACCGGACTGCCAAAATAATAATCTGCCTGTACGGTAGCTTTAATGACTTCCCCGTTTCCATACTGTTTCCTGTCAGATGAAATATTAACCTTGTACTCAGGCTTTTTATATTCTTCAACAAAAAATGAACCTGAATAACTGTTTCGTTCATCCAGTTCCGCTATAATAAAATATTGACCCAGCGGAGCCTCTGAAGACAACTCATAATCACCTGTAAAAGTACCGTTGAAATTTGTCTTCAGAACCTGCTTGTAAATCTCTGAACCTCTTGAGTCTCTGATCTTCACAGTAAGTTCCCTATCAGGGAAATTCTTATACTGTGAATTTATAATTTCCCTCACAGTACCTCTGAACCCAACCTTCATACCCGGTCTGTAAACTGGCTGAGCCGGGTAAATATAAACATTGTACTTCTGGGGACTGAATCCGAAATAAAGACCGGGATCTGAAACTCCCGCGTCTTCTCCGTATTCAGCTATTACAACCGGATTGCCTATATTATTTTCAAGGACATAGTTCCTGTCATCTTCTGTCAGAGATTTATAGAACAAGCCATTCTGAGTGATTCCGGTTCCTATATTTCTCTGACCTAAAAAGAAACCAAGTTTCACATCATTAACCGGTTCACCGGTTTTTCTGTTTACAGTATATATAAGGACTTCACTGGAAGTAACGTTGGTGATAATTCCAAGCTCGGTAACGAAAAAACCAGTATATGCAACTTTATTTTCGCAGCTAAGCTTTACAAGATAAGCTCCTTTTGAACGTGGAGTATATTGAAATGTCTCCTCTGAATATGTGAAATACTTATCCCCATGCACCGAAAGCTTCTTCTTAAAAGAGTGAATCTCATCACAGAAATAAAGAAGGTTAAGGCTGTCCTTCCCAAGAACATCTATACTGTAATTCTGAACCTGTCTTGAAAAGAAACCTCCTATGTCATTAATCCTGTAAACAGTAAATGTAAATTCATTATTCTTTTTTGTGTTATAGGAGTAAACATACAGATTTACCGTCTCGCCCGGAGAATAAATACTGTTTGTATAAACCTGAAATGAAATATCCTGAGAGATGATTTCAGCTTTCGATAATAAAATAAAAGCTGATATTAAATAAAAAATCCTTAGCGATGAAAAACTTAATGACATATTAGCCTCCGTAGTGATTTTCCTTTACAAATTTATATATATTTTTTCTCATTTTGTTCCCGTTTTTAAACTTCGTCATAAATTTATTTACTTTTAATTACATCTGCTTAAATTAAATTTGTATATGTTGTCAGTATCGAATATTTCAGTAAGTTTCGGAAAAAGAAAGCTATTAGAGAACGTTTCATTTGTAATAAATAAGTCAGACCGTATTGGACTAGTCGGCCCAAACGGTTCAGGCAAAAGCACTTTACTGAAAATCATAGCGGATATCAGGAAACCAGACACAGGCAATGTAAGCTATTCACCTTTCACAACTACCGGATATTTGCCGCAGGATGGTATTTTTTCGTCAGACCGTACATTAATTGACGATGTCTGTTCATCTGCGAAAACAATAAACGAAATCTCAAAAGAGACCGAATGGATTACCCAAGAACTGCAAAGACATGAACCTTCATCAAAAATCCACAGAGAACTGACAGAAAAACTTGGCGATCTGAACCATAGATATGAATTACTCGGCGGATTTCAGGTTAAATCAAAATCTGAAGAAATACTTGAGGGACTTGGCTTCAGAGAAAGCGACTTCATCAGGAAAACATCAGAGTTTTCCGGCGGCTGGCTTATGAGAATAGCTCTGGCTAAACTCCTGCTGAATGAACCCTCTGTCCTCTTACTGGATGAACCAACAAACCATCTTGATATTGAGTCCCTGATCTGGCTGGAAGATTTTCTTACAAACTACAGAGGAGCAGTCATGATGGTATCTCACGACATAAAATCCCTTGACAACCTGACACACAGAACACTGGAAATACTTAACGGAAAGCTCACACAATATAGCGGAAACTATTCATTCTATGAAACTGAAAAGGAAAAACAAAAGATAAATTTGATTAACACTTACAGAAATCAGCAAAAATATTTAAGTCAGCAAAAGAGATTCATAGAAAGATTCAGATACAAGGCTTCTAAAGCAAGTAACGTTCAGAGCAGAATAAAAATGATTGAGAAAATTAAGCCCCCTGAAATTGATTTTCACGAAGAAGAGCAGATTAACTTCAGTTTCCCCCAGGCTACACGCTCAGCGAGAAAAGTCATAGAACTGATTAATATGTCTAAAAACTATGGAGAGAAAACTGTATTTGAAAACATTAACCTTGAAATTGAAAGGGGTGATAGGATAGGGCTTCTTGGTAAAAACGGTGAAGGCAAATCTACCCTTGCATCAGTAATTGCCGGTTGGGTGGCTCCGACATCCGGCTTGAGGATTTCCGGTGAAAATATATCAATAGGATTTTATTCGCAAAATGTGGCTGATACATTAGACCCGGAGAATACAGTTTTAGGAACACTGGATGCAGTTGCCGAAGGAGAAGTTAGAAAAAACCTGAGAAATATACTGGGAGCATTTCTTTTCAGAGGTGACGATGTTTTCAAGAAAGTATCCGTTCTGTCCGGAGGTGAAAAATCAAGGCTGGCTCTTGCCAAAATGCTGCTAACCCCGTCAAACTTCCTTATACTTGATGAACCTACAAATCATTTAGACGTCAATTCAAAAAAAATACTGACAGATGCTTTAAAGAAATATCAGGGTACAATTCTTTTGATCTCTCATGACAGGGATTTCCTTGACTCAGTTGTTACAAAGGTAATAGAAGTGAAAAACAAAAAAATAAAAATATATCCGGGCAATTGTTCCTATTACCTTCTTAAAAAGACTGAAGAAAACATAACTGATATTTTAAGCACTGATTCAACCAAGAAAGCAAATCATACAAAAGATTTAAAACTAATTAAAAGAATTGAAGCAGAAAGAAGGAATAATCTTTATCGTGCAACAATTGAAGTAAAAAACAAGATAGAAGAATTGGAAAAGAAAATTTCATCAAAGGAATCAGAGTTAAAAAATATTGAGAAACTTATGTCTCAGCCGGATTTTTATAAGAATTCAGAGAACCTCAGAAAAACTTATGTGCAATACAGTTTACTGAAGGACGAACTTAACATACTTTACCATAACTGGAATCTTGAATCAGAAAAGCTTGAGGAAATTATTTCAAATCATAATAACTGAATAATGAAGATCGGAGAATACAAACTTTATTCCGTTCAGACAGGATTATTTAAACTTGATGGTGGTGCAATGTTTGGTGTTGTACCGAAACCTTTGTGGTCAAAAACAAATCCATCTGATGACAGGAACAGGATAGATATGTGCATGAGGGCATTGCTCCTGATATCAGATAAAAAGAAAATTCTTATTGATAACGGAGCTGGCAATAAACTAAATGATAAACTCAAGGACATTTATGCGATAGACCATAACGAATTTACTCTTGAAAAAGAATTGGGCAGATACGGACTGACTGCAGATGAGATCACAGATGTAATAATAACTCACCTTCACTTTGACCATGCGGGAGGTTCAACAAAATTAAACGAAAACGGAGAAGCTGTCCCTGCTTTCCCGAATGCTGTTTACCATATTCAGGAGAAACATTGGCAGTGGGCACTCAACCCTACAGAACGTGACAAAGCCAGTTTCTTCCCTGAAAATTACCTGCCTGTGGAAAAAAATCATCAGCTGAAAAAATACAGCGGAGACACTGAATTTGATGAATTTATTTCCTTCTATGTTCTCAACGGACATTCTCCGGGAATGCAGATCGTAAAAATATCTGATAAAGAAAATACATTACTTTATGCAGCAGACCTTTTCCCCACCTCATCCCATATACCGCTTCCATATATTATGGCTTACGATCTTTTCCCTCTCACTACACTTGAGGAGAAAAAGAAATTTCTGCCTAAGATTACGGAGGAAAACTGGATTTTGTTCTTCGAACATGACCCTTTCACAGAAACCTGCCATGTAATAAAAACTGATAAAGGTTTCTCTATAGTGGAGAAAAGTAAACTTGAGGAACTTACATGAAAGGCTTTGAAAAAATATGCAGGCTCTCTGACCTTCCGGAAAGAAGAGGGAGAAAATTCACAATTGAAGGTGATACTGATATAGCAGTTTTCAAAATACAAGGTGAAGTGTTTGCAGTCTCAAACATATGTCCTCACAACAAATCCCAGGTTATGTATGACGGATATGTTGATGAGGAACTGTATCTTTCCTGTCCGGTTCACGGATGGAAGTTCAGCCTTAAAACAGGTGAAACTCCCCCTGAATGCAGAAATACTCTCTCAAAACTGAAAACATACCAAGTTGTAATAGAAAACGGAGAAGTCTGGGTTAAGCCTGAAAAGAAAAAAATGTGGTTCTGGTGAGGATATATTAAAACAAAAACTACTTAACAACTATCATCTTCTTCACGTCCGAAAATCTGTCCCCAACCTGAAGTCTGTAAAAGTATACCCCACTTGAAAAAGATGATGCGTTAAATTCTGTTTGATAAACACCGCCTCGCTGAATCTCATTAACAAGTACAGCAACTTCCCTGCCCAGCAAGTCATATACTTTCAGGCTTACGCTGTAAACTCCGCCATTAGAAAGTGAGTACTTAATCTTAGTTATAGGATTAAACGGATTCGGATAATTCTGGGAAAGAGAAAACCTCTCGGCTGTTTCAGATATTATATTTATTCCGAAAACATCATAGTAAGATATCCTTGCATTGGTTTCCACTTCAGCAAGACCTGCAGAGCTGATTCCGTTTATAAGCCCTGTAAAGCTCTTCACAGTTACCTTAATTTCATCTATCTTAGGCAATGATAAAAAACTGAAAGTAGTTCCGTTTGGACTTATTATACCTGTTGAAGGAACAGAAGCAACCTGAACTCCCTGATAGTAAAGAATAATTTCACAATCTAAAACCTGTATGTTGGTATTGTTTGAAGAATTAGGTTTGATATTGTATAAAATTATACGTCTGACATCAACCGGAACCTTCCATTTCAGTTTTACATATTCATTATCAGAACCGGCTGCAATCCAGTTCACATGCAGTGAGTCATTCCTTGCCTTCCTGTCAATTACATTAGAACCACGGTATTTTATCATACCAGACTGTCTGTAACTGCTTTCCGAAACTTCTGCCGAAGTTGACACATTAAAGAAAGAACCTTCTGTCAGGTTAGGAGGAACGGGGATAGTCGTATGGCCTGCATGACAACCTACACACTTTGTGCCGATTCCCTCTGGTGCATAATTCATTCCGGTAACATGAGCTATTTGTCCTTTTGTTCCTCTGATTACTCTGCCCGCTGAATCAAGGACCTGCTCAAACATAGGAACATTTGCAGGCGCTAGATCGAAATTAATCAATCCCGAATGAAACACCAACTTCTGTGTAAGGAATACTGCACTGTCCCTTCCCGTTGAATCCAGTCTCTGAAAATTTAGGAAGAAATTTATTTTTGCGAATTTGGTTATGGGTGGCGCGTCCTGCATAGGTTCATCAACTGCTCCGTTTGTAAACATATTCACACAGTCAAATCTGAAACCTCCGTTTTTATACCATGTTGACGGATTTGAAGTAGGAGGCAGTTCATCATAATTTGGAAGAACTAAATCCGGCAGTATGGGAGGTACAGGACGAGGAAGCAAGAGCTCCGCATTTAATTCGAGTGTGCCCGGAATGTCATAGAATAATTCAAGTCCGGAGCCATCAATATTTACAGTATATAGTCCGTAATCTGCATCTTCAACATCTGTAGCGTAGGAAATTAAAATCTTTCCGTTTGGCAATTCTACAGGATCTGTAGCATAAGGAGGATTCATCGTCCCGAATGAGCCGGGAAGATACTGAACCATAGTGTAGGGATTAACTCCGATTATATGATTTTCATAATCAGAATCTTTTCTGAACCACCTGATCCCGGAACTGCCCGAAGTATGAGTAATGGACATATGTGGTACAAATACTCCCAGGAGTCTTCCGTCGCTCATAATAAAAGGCTTGTAATTCTGAAGTCCATGTCTCACTGCAGCTGTACCTGAATAAAGGCGAAGGTCATCTCCATCAGGTCTGATTATTGCTGCCTGCCATAGATTGGCAACATCAGTTGAGATTGCAAGAGATGAATCCCTTGTAAATCCGGTTTCCGTAGGCATGTCAATATTAAGCCACCATCTTGAAAATACTATCTTACCTGTGAGAGGATCTATAGTTGGCTCTTCAGCTCCGTTTCTTTCCGTTGTTATCCTGTGAAGATCGGTAAGATCGGGATTTATGATATACAGATTGGTTGTTCTCGTTCCGGTATATTGGGAAAGTGAAGGATATCTGGTGCTGGCAAAACATATTCTCCCGTCAGGCAGATAGCATGGATCAATGTCATCGTAACGCAGAAACTTATGTGCAATTGGTCCGAACTGAGATAAATCAATGTTTCTGTTAGTAAATGTAATCTTTCTGAAACCGGTGCCATCTGTACGTATTTCATAAATCCTCCAGGAACTATCTCTGTGTTCAACTCCTGCAAATATAATCTTGGAAGCATCCCACCATACACATGGATCGGAAACATCAACCAGTCGGATTCCGCTGAAATTCATGGTGCTGTCAACAAGAACCCTGATCTGCCCGTTTGCTTCTCTTACGAGAAGCCTTCCGCCGGTTACTTTAAATCTGGAAAAAGGTCCCATACCGGGCAAAAGCCCTTGTTGCGCATAATAACTGCTACCGCCGCTTTGATAATTTCTTGATACGAAGACAACTGGGTAGAATTGTGCAATTACAAATTCCGTTAGAAGCAATATAAGGATAAATATTTTTGTAATGCACTTCATCCCTGAAAATCAGCGGTAAGTAACTACAACTGATGATATATTTTTATCTTTGTCCCATGCTAGCATTATGCTTACTTCCCTTTTATCCATTTTCCAGGCTGCCATTCCGCCATCATCAGTTATGGTCTCAGCTTCAACTTTCTTGAAGCCGGCTTTCTCAACTGCATTTCTGAATTCCTCAAATATAGGCTTAGGTTTGCTTGTTGACTCATATGTTACAACCGTTCCTTCAGAAGTATTGAGCGAACCCAAAACCTTTGAATTTATTGGTTCAGGAATGTCAGAAGGATAATCACCCGGTTTGCCCTCTTTAATTCCTAATTCATTTGTTTTTATTTCTCCGGCCGAGGTCTGCTGATTATTATCCTGAACCTGCTGCTGACCATCTTTCTTCTCATCTGTTTTCTGTTCCTGTTTTTTAGTACATGCTGAAATCAGAAAAACTGCTGAAATCAAAATTAAGGTTTTATTTAAATTTTGCATAGATTTTGGATTTGATTAAAGTTAATTATTACAAACTACAGCTTCAAATCTTCCTGCAACCCAGCTTTTCTTATCGTCATTAAAAAAAATCAAAACTGATCCTTTTACATACTTAGGAGTAACCTCATCTATTCTTAAAGCACAGTTCCATTCAGAATCTGACCTGACTCCGTTGCTGATATAATAAGCTTCTTCGTTTCCTTTTTGTTTGAAATCTGATTTAACCCATTCACCCTGAGTAAAATCTCCACCTCTTCTTAAAATTGAAAATCCCCTGAAGCCATCAATATATCCGCACTTTTGCAATGGCTTCACAAGAGAGAAATTTATCACGTTATCGTTTGAACCTCTCCATCTCTCAAAATTAATGTAATCGAAATTAACTTCCGTTCCATTAAGATAACCCTTTACTGGTATATCAGGTATGTCCTTAATTTCAACTGTTTCTTTCCATCTGAAACCATCAGTATTAACGTCTTTTTTCTCTTCACTGCAGGACAAAAAAGTTAAAAGTGAAAAGAAAATCAATGAGACTTTTTTTAACATCAGAGACAGAATTTCTTATACCTTTCATTTATCCTGCCCCAGTGGAGATTATTTATGAAGTTATCTATGTATTTAGCTCTTCCGGGGCCATCCTTATGGTAATATGCATGTTCAAAGACATCACATGCTATGAGCGGAACTCCGCCCCATATAGCTCCGTATTGATGCTCATCTACAAGGACATTTATCAATCTTCCTGAATACAATCTGTCATAGACCAATAAACCCCACCCGCTTAACTTCGCAGCAAGGGAACATGCCTTGAACTCGGTTTTCCATTTATCAACTGAACCAAAGTTTTCCTCTATAGCCTTCACAACTTCAGGACCCTTTGCTATATCACCGTCACCTCCCATATTATCCCAGTAAACATCGTGCAGATATGCACCGCTGTGATTCCAGGTAAAACGCCTTTTAAGTTCCCCGATATCACTCCAGTTGCCATTTGCCTTGGAAGGATCAGCGCTTTCAAGTTCCTTTTCTATATTATTAAGAAAAGTTACATAGCCCTTGTGATGGGTGTTGTAATGCCAGTCTGTAGTTTCAGCATCTATAACGTCCTTCAGTAAGGTTTTTGCTTCTTCATCACTGTATGGACGCGGATTGAATTTCCATTCATAAGCCATTTTTAATTTACCTCCTTTAGGTTTTTTAAATTTATAATTAAGTTTTAGTGATTCAATAAATGAAAGTGAAATCAGTCCTGCAAGAGACTTTCTGATAAAATTCCTTCTGTTGATAACCATTCTATACTGATTATCTTTCTAAACTCCGAATGAACTACCACATCCGCAGGTTCTCTTAGCCATAGGGTTGTTGAAAACAAATCCCTTGCCCATAAGTCCGTCAGAAAAATCTATAGTTGTCCCTTTCAGATACAATATACTTTTCCAGTCAACCACAACAAGAACCCCATCAAATTCAAACTTTCTGTCAGTGTCCTTAATATCTGAATCAAAGCCCAAAGTATAAGTAAAACCGGAACAACCTCCTCCCTTAACTCCCACCCTTAATGCAAATTCATCGGAAATATTATTTTCTGACTTTATCTTTTTAACTTCGTTAACTGCTTTCGGAGTGAGAGATATTTCATCTGTTACTTCAGTTGTTTGAGTTTTTATTTCATCCATGATTTTTATGATTTATTTAAAGAAAAAATTCACACCAAGATATAAAGACCAGTAAGCAACTCTTCTGTCATGATCAAGCCCGTTTGTAGGACTGGATTTATCTCTGAAAACTATAGTTCTTGTCTCGTCCGGAGGAGTTTCATCATCACTTCTGTTCCACACATTTTCGAAATTATAAGAATAACCTAAAAAAACTCCCGTATTTTTTCTGAACGTATAATTTAAATTAAAAGCAGATACATATCCAAACCTCGGAGTTACCTTAAAGAAATCTATTCCTGTAGCATAATATGTTTCTCCGCCCATAAAATTCAATCTAAGTAAACCTGAAACTGACGGATAGAATTTCCTGTCTGAGCCTATGGGAGATATTTCTGCACCGCAGCCAAGTGAAAATGACTGTATTCTTACACCCGGCTCGAAATCTTTGTTTATTGGCTCTGAGTGAAAAAGATTGTTATATCCCGCATTAAACAAAGCTTTCACATATCCTTTCCTGAAGAAACTGTATTTCAAAAAAGTCTGGACACTAAATCCGTTTCTTGCTCCAAGTCGATCTGAAATAAGAATCCTCTCCCCATCTATAAAAATCTGATCCAATGCATTATTAATCGTAATTTTCCCACCGTAAGCCTCAAGCAGAGGTCTTGAATAACCGATATTGACTGAAAATTCCAGTCCGCTTTGAGTGTAACATTCACCCGTGAAAACTATTGCAAAGAACAGAAAAGATAAAGATTTATTCAAACTATATCAGCAAGTTTTGTTTTGTTAAAATAGCTGTTTATTTCCCTTTGTATTTTTTTCAACGGACTTGAGAGAATACAGGTTTCATAAATTGAACATGTGTCAGGGTCTTCATGTCTTCCGCAGTCAAGTATATATGTATCACCTTCAATAGCATTAAAGATCTCTGCCAGAGAAACTGAGGCCGGCTCCCTGACCAGAACATATCCGCCTTTCGTTCCCTGAATTGAGTCCAGTATATTCTCCTTTTTCAGTTTCTGCAGAATCTTTGAAAGAAGATCATAGGGAATTGAATATTTCTCCGATATCTCCTTTGCAGAACATGGTGTATTTACACCAGCCATATGTTTCACGGCAATCAGACCATATTCAACCTTCTTTGAAAGCCTGAACAAATCACAACTCCTTTATGAGTCTTGCGGCAAATGAGCCATCGACTCCGTGCCTGTGAGGAAACGTTTCAACAAAGCCGTCTGAATTTACCAACTCAGAATTTATATATTTTGAGGCATGGTCAACCCTGAAATTAGGATTCTTCTCAAGAAATTCCTTAACTACCTCCTGATTCTCTTCCGGTTCAGTGGTACAGGTGCTGTAAACTACTACTCCTCCCGGTTTAACGTATTCTCCAGCTTTCTGTAGCAACTTTTTCTGATATTCACCAAGCTGAAGAATATCCTCTGGTTCTCTCTTCCATCTTATCTCTGGTTTTTTGGACAGAACACCGAGCCCGGAGCATGGAGCATCAAGCAGAACCTTATCAAACTTCATATCTTTCAACACTTCACCTGCCGGCTCCAGAACATCATCACATATAAATTCCAGATTTGAAAATCCCAACCTTTTAGCGTTATCCCTTATCATCTTTATTTTCGGTTCATATTTGTCAACGGAATATATTTTAGCTTTATTGTTTGTAATCTGGGCAATATGTGTTGACTTCCCGCCCGGAGCTGCACACATATCCAGTATAAGATCATTCTCAGAGGGATTTAGTAAAACTGACGGTAAACCTGCACTCTCATCCTGAACTGTGTAAAATCCTTCCTGAAAACCTTCATCAAGATAAATCTTTGACATTAATCTTACTGTTACAAAATTATCAAGGTATTTACACTTTCTGTAAACTATCCCTTTCTCATCAAAATATTTTAACACCTCATCCGGATTCTTTTTATATGTATTGATGCGTAAAGTGAGTATAGGTCTTTTATTATTTGCTTCTGCAAGTTTTTCAGCTTCGTCAAATCCGAAACGGTTAATCCACCTCTTAACCATCCAGTTAGGATGTGACTGCATTATTCCGAGATAATTAACCTCATCAATTTCACGTGTGGGATAGACAAGTTCATTTTTAGTTCTGATTATAGTCCTCAAGAGTCCATTTACCACATCAGCATGCCTTTGTGTGCTGATTTTCTTAACAAATTCAACGGCCTCGTTAACAGCAGCAAAGTCCGGAATTTTTGAGAGGAACAACATCTGATATAAAGCAACCCTCATTGCATTTTTTATATCGGGTGTACATTTCTCCCAGTTGCCCCTGTAAAATCCGTTTAGAAACCAGTCCAATCTCCTCATCCACCGTATTACACCGTGACAGATTTCATTTAAAAGTGATTTGTCATAATCATTCAGGAATTCAGCATTTCTCACTTCAAAATCAATTAATTTATCAAGATATGAATCTGTTCTTTCTACACGAGTCAGAATTTTTACAGCTAAACTTCTAGCATCACCGTAAATTGTATCGCCTTTCGGTCTCTGCCAGTAACGGTGTTTCACTTTACCTTCATCTGTAGTCACCCCTGAATCCGTAAGCTCCTGCCTGTTCCCTGTATCCGAATCAGTGATAACTACATCCTGAAGTTTAATATCCTCACTTATGTTTTTGTCTTTTTCATCCATTTTTCAAATATACCTTTATATTAACGGACTATCAATGAAAAGAAGTGAGAATGATTAATACGTTCATAAAATTCAGGTAAATATATTTATTATCACATTACTACTTCATATCTTTGCAAAAAACTAAAATGGAAATAAGTGATCTGAATCCTCATCTTCTGACAGCAGAGTATGCTGTGCGCGGACCTATAGTAATAAGGGCGCAGGAGCTTGAAAAACTGGGGAGGAAAATAATTTACTGTAATGTCGGCAATCCTCAGGCTTTAAAACAAAAGCCTCTGACATATATAAGACAGATACTTTCACTTGTGGAATATCCTGATTTACTTAATTTTCATGAAACCCAAAAGATTTACCCGCCTGATGTAATCAGAAAGGCAAGGCATATATTGAAAATGAATCCGCACGGCACCGGAGCATATACACAAAGTGCCGGAATGCCTTTCATAAGGGAAACTATAGCTGAATTCATAATGAAGCGTGACGGTATTGAAGCCAGTCCGGAAAACATAATTCTTACAGACGGTGCATCAAAAGCAGTACAGGCAGTTCTCATCGCACTTATGAAATCTCCAAATGACGGTTTTATGATACCCGTGCCTCAATATCCGCTTTACTCTGCAACTATAGAGTTATATGGTGCAAAGCAGATAAAATATTTTCTTGACGAGGATAATTCATGGCAGTTAAGTGAAAAGATACTTGAAGAAAGCATAAGCAAAGCAAAATCAGAAGGAATAAATCCCGTGAGCATAGTGGTTATAAATCCGGGTAATCCGACAGGTGCAGTGCTATCATATGAAAACATAGAAATGATCATAAACTTTGCATCAAAGCATGGTTTATCCATAATGGCTGATGAAGTTTATCAGGACAACATTTACGCTGAAGGGAAAACTTTCCATTCATTTGCAAAGGTGATGACTCATATGGGGATTAAAGACATACCACTTTTCAGTTTCCATTCAGTATCGAAAGGTTATACCGGTGAATGCGGACACAGGGGCGGATATCTTGAAATAAGAAATGTTCCTGATGAAGTTATGGCGGAGTTTATTAAACTTCAGTCAATAAATCTCTGTGCAAATACAGTTGGGCAGATCATTACATATCTTTTGGTAACACCCCCTCAAGTAGGGGAGGAAAGTTATGAATTATTTATTAAAGAAAGAGATTACATCCTCGGAGAAATGAAAGCCAAGGCAGAGATAATAGGCCTTGGATTAAGCTCAATAGACGGAATGGAAGTAGAGATTCCCCACGGAGCAATGTATGCATTCGTAAGGTTTGAACTTCCGCATACAGAAGATATAACAAAAATGACTGAGTCAGAGAGACTGACTTACGATGCAAAACGCGACAACGATTACTGTATGTCACTCCTTGAAGAAACCGGAATTTGCGTTGTTCCCGGCTCCGGCTTCGGACAGCTGCCCGGAACATTACATTTCAGGACTACCATACTGCCACCAAGAAACGAAGTTGAAGAACTGGTTGAAAAAATCAGAGAATTCCACAAGAGTTATACCGCTAAACTAAAAAGCAATTCTTATCGGACAGTTTAATCAAAAAACTGACAGGATCGTAACATTTGTAATTAATTTTATCTTCAAAATCATGTGTAAAATTTGACTGAAGGGAAAAAAATCATAATTACAGGTGCATCAGGTTATCTTGGACCATATTTATGTAAATCACTGTCTGAGAACAGGGACAATGAAATTACTGTAATTTATAATTCCCATGAAATTACTTTCAGCGGAGTAAAACCGTTGAGATGTGATTTAACCCAGACTGAACAGCTTGAAAAGATTTTCAGGGAGATAAGACCTGATATAGTTTATCATCTCGCCTCGGTCACGCCTACAAGAATCAATAAACAAAGCAATGACTTCATAAGAGATTTCAACTGCGGAGTAACGGAAAAAATCTCAAGACTATGTTCAGAAATGAATTCTCTGCTGATTTACACCTCAACAGACCTTGTTTATGATGAGGGAGAAAACATTACAGAAGAAAGCCGTTTAAATCCTCTGACAATATATGCAAAAACAAAGCTTGAAGGAGAAGAAGCTGTGAAGTCATTTTCAGAGAAGTTTATCATTTTCAGAACATCACTTATTTACGGATTCACTATCTCATCATATACATCATTTTATGATATAGCCTATGAAAAACTCAAAAACGGGGAGAAAGTGAATGCTTTTTACGATCAGTTCAGGAATCCAATTTATACAGAGGATGCAGCGCACATCCTTTGTGAAATTCCTAAACTTTACAAAGCTAATGAAGTGATTAACCTTTGCGGTGATGAGTATCTATCAAGGTACGAAATGTGCCTGATTATGGCTGATGTATTCAGATTCAGAAAAGAATTAGTAATAAAATCAACCTGTAATGAATTCACAGAATATCCAATGGTAAAGAAACTCAGACTTAACAACAACAAACTCAAAAGCTACGGACTGCGGGTAAATTCATATAAGGAAAATCTGAAAAGATCCTTTAAGTTTATAACCTCCTCAGGCTGATTTCTTTTTCTGAAGATGGGAAAATTCTATCTCATCCAGTTCCCTTATAATTTCATCTCCGAAGTAATACCTTATCTCCTCTCTGGCTCCCCTGTAAAGCGAAAAACCTTCACCAAGACAAGCTGTAAGGCCTTCATCAATCTCCTCAGGTGTTACCAGCACCCCTTCATAATAGGTAACAGGGAACAAAGAACAGAAAAAAGGTTTTATCTCATGGTAATCAATTCCCGATCGCAATGCAAAACTATGAAGCATACATCCCCTGCTTTTCTTATTCAGAAAAACACATGAATTCTTTTCTTCGTCAAGAGTTGTTCTTATATAATCACCGCCCGGATATTCATGATCCCAGGCTTTTGCAGTGTAATCGAACCACTTTTCTGAGCGTATACCGGTGAAAGTTTCAAGAGACTCTTTATATTTCATGATCCTTGCAACATTAAGCATGTCAATATCAGCTCCCCAATCACAACATTGATCTTTACAGAAATTACATTCCATACATTTCATAAAATACGTAATGTCAAATATATCTGTATCAACTGAATGTATTACAGGTGTTCCGTATATGCTTTTATAAGATTTGTTTAATTTAACAATCATAATCAGTAATAACCCAGCTTATAATTCCTGAAACCGTTTATTGTTTCGACTGCACTGACCTTCAATACAGTAGCTATGGGAATTGCTATCAGGGCACCGAATATGCCTAAAATCTGATTACCTGTAAGAAGAAGAGCTATAATCAGAATCGGATTGATCTCTGCTCCTTTTGAAAAAAGATAAGGCTGGATTAATGAACTGTCCAGAACATAAATAATTGTAAAAAGGATTATAATCGGAAATACCATAGAGAAATCACCGAACTGTATGATTGAAATAAGTATAGCCGGAACACCTCCGATTACAGGGCCTGCATAAGGAATTAAATGACCTATTCCCGCAACCATACCGATTATGAATGCATCTTTAATACCTAAAACATAAAGACCAATGAAAGCCATTAAACCCAGAACAAATGCATCAAGAAGCCAGGAACGCACATAAGAACCAAGTTGCCTTTCAACCTTATGCACAATGTTAAGAGTCATTTCGAAATACCTGTTTGGAACAAGGGCAAGTAAACCTTTTTTTATCCTGCTCCTGTCACGTAAAATAAAAAATGTGACAAAGGGTATGATTATAATATACAATACAGTTGATACAACGCCTGAAATAAAACTTTCAGCCTTTGTTAGTGATGCTTTGACAACATTCTCTAATTCTTTGCCTATGTCACCTTTTTTAAGATAGGGTACATTTCTCTCCATCCACTTTTCTATGGTCTTAAGTTTTTCGGAAACTCTGAACTCATTATATGACCTCTGCAGCGATTCCCCTTGTGAAATAATATCAGGAATAATAAGCTGGAAAAGGAAATAACCGGAAAATCCCACTACTAAGTAAACTAAGACTATAGAAAGCGACCTGTTAAGCCCTCTTCTCTGAAAAAAATCTACAAAAGGATTAAGCACAAGGGAAACTAATATGCAGATTACAAAGACTATGAAAATATCAGTGAAAAAGGCAATGAAAGCAGCAATTATAAAAAGTGGTATAAAAAGTATTATAAATTTTGCAGGACCACCCAGTGGTTTTGCTTTATACAGACGTTCCTCCACGTTTTCAATCTTTAATGTTTTCAGATATAACCTTTATTACAGTATCACCATCGAAGCCCTTCCTTATGAGGTAGTCATAAGCTTTTCTCTTTCTTATCATTATGTCTGATGACTTCAGTCTGGAAAGGTATTTCATCAGGTTTTGAATTGCGAGATTTTCTTCTTCTTCAGGGCTATAAATTTTTTCTAATACATTACGGGAAATATCTCCGCTTATACCTTTCTCATACAATTTTTTCATCACAGCTTTCCTGCCAAGAAGTTTCTTCTGATACTTTTCAGTTGCAAAATTAATTGCAAAAACCTCATCATCAACCAGACCCATCTTAAGAAGATGATCAATTACATCTGATATCACATCATCTGATAATTTCTTGGTCTTTAGTTTATTTCTGATTTCAGAAATGCTTCTCATCCTGCTGGCAAGCATGTCGAAAGCAACTTTCTTACCGTAAAGATATTCATCAAACCTTCTTATTTCATTAAGTTTTACCTCATCAATATCACTTCCTGCTGAGAGGGAATATTTAACCAGAGTATCTTCAGACAGGCTGCAATAATAACCATTCTCAGTGTATATATTAAATCTGCCTTTAGATCTCTTCTGGGGCTGTATTCTTGCAATGATCATAGCCCGGGCATAATCACATTTATTTTTTCCCCTGCTTTTTTACATCTGAATCAGATTTTGCAGTTACCTGCCCATCTTCAGATGGCAGCATTCCAAGAGCATTACGCACTTCATTTTCAAGTTGTTCCATCAGGGCAGGATTTTCTATAAGAGCATTTTTAACTCCTTCCCTACCCTGCATCCTTTGCCCCTGATAACTGAACCACGCACCTGATTTCTGAATTAACTCCATACTGACTGCTGTATCAATCAGATCACCTATTTTTGAAATACCTTCGTTATACATAATATCAAACTCAACTTCTTTAAACGGAGGAGCTACCTTGTTTTTTACTATCTTTACCTTAGTTCTGTTACCAATTACGTTAGCACCGTCTTTAATAGCTGCTATACGTCTTACATCCATTCTTACTGAAGCATAAAATTTTAAAGCCTTGCCTCCAGTAGTAGTTTCCGGATTACCGAACATCACGCCGATTTTCTCACGTAACTGATTTGTAAAAACTAGACACAGGTTTGATTTTGAAACTGCAGCAGTAAGTTTCCTTAGTGCCTGACTCATAAGCCTTGCCTGAAGTCCCATGTGTGAGTCCCCCATTTCACCTTCTATCTCAGCACGTGGTGTGAGAGCAGCTACGGAATCAACTACAATTACATCCAGTGCATTGCTTCTCACAAGCGTTTCAACTATTTCTAAAGCCTGTTCTCCGTATTCAGGTTGTGAGACAAGTAAATTTTCTATATCAACTCCAAGCTTCTTTGCATATGAAGTGTCTAAGGCATGTTCAGTATCTATGAAAGCAGCCATACCGCCTTTTCTCTGAGCTTCAGCTATAATATGAAGACAGATCGTTGTTTTACCTGAAGACTCGGGACCGAATATCTCAACAATCCTTCCCCTCGGCACACCTCCAACTCCAAGAGCTGCATCAAGTGAAATTGAACCGGTAGAGATGGAGTCAATTCTGGAAGTAACTCCGTCCCCCAGTTTCATTATAGACCCTTTGCCATGAGATTTCTCTATCTGATCTATAGCTATCTGAAGAGATTTCAGTTTCTCATTATCTGCCATTTTTTACACCTTTCTAAATATTTTTACAAATATAATTATTATTGGTCTTTTAAATCATACAAATATCAGAAAATCAGTATAATTTATCATTATCAGGTAATGATATTTTTTTAGCAACTGAAATTTCATTGAACTTTTCTATGAACCATTTCTTCTGGGGAACTTTGCATTTGATAATGTCCTTTTCAAGTTCATATAATAATTCATCTTTAAGTGAAACCTTACATTTCAGAAGCCTGCTGAAAACAGAAATAAACTCAGCAGAACTGGATCTGAAATATTCGGATACTGATTTATTTTTACTTAAGAAATGTCTGTATGCATCAAGAGCATATTCTGCAGCTTCAGATTCCTCAAGTTCATAGTAAAGCTGAAGTTGCAGAGACCTGACTTCGTAATTAAACGCAATGTTTTTAATCTGAACTTCAGATAGGTAATTAAGTGATTCCCTGAATTTCTTTCTGGTAAAGTAAATTTCCGAAAGAGCAAAGTTCTTCATATTATCTCTGGTATCAACTGGTAATAAAACTGAAGCTTCATTAACAAAATCCTCAGCCCAATCCAGTTCATCCAAAGCTATAGCAAGTCTCAGGGTGGAATAAAAGAACACCGTATTCATTGGCTGGTTGTCTGAAAAAGAATAAAGCCCGCTTATATATCTTATTCTGTATATTTCAAAAAGCTCTCTCAAATATTTATCTCTGTCTATGGTAAGAGACTTCATACTTGTACATGTTCCGAAGGCAACCATCAGGTTATATTTTTCAATTCGACTTAGCTTATCCAGGTTCTTCAAAAGAAGATTCTTAAGTTTGTAATAATATATTTCATCTTCTTTCTTATTCATAGTTAATATAAGAGAACAGTATATTTCTGCAAGCTCGGGATTTTCATAGCGGAACTTATGTGAACCTAATTCTCTGATAAATCCTTTCATGTCAAAATCATTTAAGAAAACCTCAAGCAGATTTCCGGAAAAATCGATGTTATAATTATCTTTGTAATTCATAATATTAATCATAATAACTGATATGCGTTGAAAAAAATCAAATATTGTCAGCTCTATATTTCTTTTAATACTGTCAGTTATATCATCTATATTTTCTGAACCGATATTGTTCATAATTCTCATTAATTGTAAAAGACTTTTTTCATTATAGTAATTCTCCGTAATGTTTGAGTAAGATAGTAACTTCCCCTGTTTTTTTATTACTGATTTACTTATCCTGAAAGCTTTTCTCTCAGTAAGTTCCATAATAAGATGTCGGTTAAGCGTGATTTTGTTTTTAATTAAGTTCCTGAAAGCAAGATACTCCTCTGTCATTCTTAAAAGAGAGGAAAATAAATTTCTGACTATATGGTCTTTATATGACTTGCCCGGATAAAGACCTCGGTAAACATTTTTACGAATTGATAATTCATCACCAAAGTCCGGATAATATCTTATTACAGCCTGATAGAAATTTATCAGGGACCTACCTTTGTTTACACATGGAAGTTTAATAAATTCTCCCAGTTCAGATATTTCCTTTTTAGATAAATGAGAGAGAATCTCAAGGAGTTTTGACTTCTCCATACTGATACAATTTAATTCAAATTATTCTGATTTTTAGTTTATTTTCAAGAATCTAAAAAATAAATACTGATACAAATATACTAATTTTTCTTTGTCTGTATGTAATCTAAAATAATATTTTTGTTCAGTTGAATAATTAAAATTTTATAATGATTTCCAAACTTTTAATATACATAATATTTCTGATATCATTTACCTCATCTCAGCAATTAAGTTACAGGCTGATAAGAACAACTGATCTGAAAAGACAACTTGTCTCTGATAATAATAATGTGCTTAAGCTTTACGATATCTGCGTTGATGAATCACGTAACCTGGCTTATACTTCCGGTATAGTTACCAGATATGTTTCATGCATTAATCTCATAAGCAGAACTGAAACCCACACATTCAGACTGCCTTTTAGTGAACAGCTCCATATTCTCAAATGTAATCCGACAAACGGTTACTTGCTAGTTACAACAGTACAGTCATCTCCCGTTAAAAGTTATCTCATCAGGTCAGATAATGGCGAGGTAAATGGTTCTGTAAACCATAATTCAGTTATTTCTGGAACATCGTTTCACAGAAGTTCAAACAGGATATTCATTTCAGAAGGTCTGGAAATAAAAATTTTCAATGGTTCAAATCTTTCATTAATTTCATCAATCAACACTATGTTTGAAGCTGGAGGATGTGAAATCGATTCTGTGAATAATCAGATATACGTTGTTTCAAAAAACATAATTTCAGGTAACGTATCTGTGAAGGTATTTTTAATAAACTCTCCCTACAGCCTTATAAGGACAATTAATCTTCCCTCATCACACAATAACGGCGATATAAAAATTGACCCTGCAAGAAACAGATTTTACCTTATAGGACTCCGTAATCTGAAAGTTGTGAACATAAGCACCGGCTCTATTGTAAATCAGGTTTATTTCAGTGAAGATGTTTCCTCACCTGTCTATGATGTAAATACAGCTACATTATATCTGACTGACGATGACGGATACAGTTCTAATTCTCACAACGGACTATGGAGTAAGATTTACAAATACAATACATCAGCCAATCATCTTGATTCATTTCTCATGGGAGACAAGGCATCCAGATTGTCATTTTATAGTTTGGGTAATACTCTCCTTCTGCCCAATATGCACTCGGGACTTGTTCAGCTTT